>NZ_GL882719.1:0-6175 GCF_000195655.1 Klebsiella sp. MS 92-3 | reverse complement strand
GACGAATGACGCGGGGTGTGGCACCGCCAGTGCGGCGAAGTATGCAAAGTTGTCATCGTTAGAAAGCACAATGGCTTTGAGCTGATTACTCTCGATCGCCACCGATGTCGGTGCCGTCGTGGTCGCGGTCTGGGCCGGAAAGTCCTGGCTTTCGTTCAGTCCGGGGACTGTTTCGTTATCGACGTCATCGAACTGATACCCCACCTCAATCGTGCCGATCACGTCACCCGGGTTATAAATCGCAGAACTGGCTCCCGCCAGGCTGCCGAGGTTCGATTCCGAGTATCGGATCGAGGAAATGGTGTACCGGCCGTAACCGACTTCAAACCACTCCGTGAGTTGCTTGTTATTGTCGACGAACTCAAACAGCGCTTCCTGAATCAAATCGGGAAACACGCGGCACTGGCCGTAAATATTGGGGCGCCCTTTGTAGAGTCGCGCGCGGTTCGTCTGTCCGGTCAGGTCATTATTGGGAGATTCGCCTGTCGCCACCGATACCGACGCGCTGGGCTTATTTGACAGGCCGAACACCTTCAGCGCGCCGGAGAGGATTTTCGTGACCGGACGCAATATCGTGGTGATGAGTTTGCCAACCCCGCCCTCTGGCTGGTCGAACACAGCAACCACGTCGCCAGATCGCAGTGGCCGGCTGATGTCGTAATCGTCCGGCAGTGCTCTGCCATTCAGTTTCACGATAACATCGCGGTGCAGCTGCAGAGAATCCAGCAGGCTCACCAGTGTGGTGCCGACATCTACCGTCCCCCGCTGCAGCGGCGCGCCAGGCAGCCTCTGTAACTCATATCGAACCATGAATCATGTACTCCACGCGGCTGTAAACCTTCAGTAATGCCAGCGGGCTATCGCAGCGCACAAAACCAAACTCCCCGCGGGCGTGCAGGCATTTCACCGGGCTGATCATCACACCGATATGCGCCGGCACATCACCGCGGTAAAAAACGGCGATGCAGCCGGTTGCCGCCACCGGCACACGCCGCCAGTGGGCGCGCTCCTGTTCGTAGCAGGTGATGAAATCCGCGCCCGATTCGTAGCCGGCGATGTGATGCAGTTCCAGGCCGAGCACATGCCGATAATAGAGAACCACCAGGCCCCAGCAGTCCATCTGTTCAAAACTGCAGGCGCGATTAGCCCAGGGCTTGCCGTTAACAAGCCCGATAAAGTCACTCTGTGTCATACGGTGATTAGCCCGGGATAGTCTTTCGTGGTGTAAATGATGGAGTTGGCCAGCGTCAGCGGATTGGTCTTGCCAGCGGTCACGGTGACGTTGCTGGCATCGGCTGAAATGTCGTTCACGTAAAGCGTCCAGTCTTTCAATGACGCCGTGTCACCGATCGCGTTCCACTGCTGATACAGGCACTTTATCGGCGTCATACGCGCCGCCCCGCGCCAGCTTTTCAGTGTCTGCCGGACATGCTCCGTCGCGGCGACAAAGGTAATCGTCATGGATATGACCGCCGTTCCGTCCTGCGCCGGCTCGGTCACGCTGAACCGTGCAGGCTCGAATGAGTTGCCGCCAAACGTCGCCGGGCGAAACAGGTTATTGACCACCCGGTAATAACCAAACGCAGGGTGATAAAACTCCACCGTCTGTTTGATGTCGCTTGCCGGCCGCCGCTCCTTCCACTCTCTCAATGTCGGCATCAGTCAGCCCTCGGCATCACTTCGGTGATCAGGTAATCCAGCCAGTATCCATAGCCTGGCTGTGCCTCAACAATCCAGTCGTCATAGTCCTCGGTAATGTCCTCGATACCGTTGCTGATAACCGTTGCCGTCCAGGTGACAATGTTGCCGTTTTTGCTGGTTTGCACCGGCATATCGACGAAATGCAGCGTCTGCTGCTGAACACCCTGCGTATCACCCAGGTCGATCGGCATCTGGAACCAGTTGCGCCCGCGGTCGCAATATGTCGGCGATCGCAGCCACGACTTAAACCGCTCGGCCTGGGCAAGCGTGAATATCCACTGCAGCGTCCAGGTTGCTTTCAAGTCAGTAGTAATCGGCGTGATTATCAATGGACCGACTGCCGTCTGCGTCGTCTGCCAGGCTGTATCCTGCGTCATATTCTGATCGGCGCGCTGGGGAAGCGGCAGGAACGGAGGGGCTTGAACTGTTGCCACGTTTCCTCCGGGCATAAAAAATGCCGCGGCTGCGGCACTGATCTTTTATCAGGATGTTGCTAAATATTTCTCGCTGATACTGTGTGTTTTTCACACACAGCAAGAGAGGTCATATGTCTTACGAACACGGCAGGTATTACATGGAGGGCGGATCAATCGTTTCCGTTCAGTGCTCCCACCAAATCAACGTCCTTGTTATGGATGACACTGCTTATAACCGATATAAGCGAGGTGAAATTAGCAAGGTCTACGGAGGGTTCTATAAACAATTTCCTGCCAACATTGTGGTGCCTCACTCCGGTCACTGGAATGTCGTTCTGGCTCTCCCTGCCGGTCATCACGCCACATACAGATATTCAATCAACGTAATCAGGCAATAGCATCTGCCCTTTCGCCTGGAATAATGCCTCCTCAAGGGCGGCAATGATTTTCTGCTGTGTGCCGTCCTTCAAGTAGCCCAACGACGCCATTCCCTCCTGTTTCTCGCTGTCTCGGTACCAGATAACTTCGCCATTAACTTCGATTGCTACTTTCATAATGTTCACCCATTAAAAAACCCGCCGAAGCGGGTTTGGTTCAGTAAGTGGCTTGCGCTTTGCGGCTTAGTCCAAATGTCTGCTGCATCAGAGAGGATACCGGGCCACCTCTTTCCATATCGGTGATTAGCAAGTCCACCACTGCGCTACCGTCCTGCATATAGCCGTCGGCACTCTGCACGGTGGCACCGGTAGACTGGTTGATGACGTTCACCTGCACGCTGATCCCTCCTCCTGACTGCATATCCTTATTGCTGATGACCTTCCCATTATCGCCGGGGATCATGTACTGCTTGCCGGTGCTGGCCTGGTAAATCTCTGGTTTTCCGCCTTCACCCACCTGATACATTGAGCCAGCAGATACTGGACCACCGTTTTTACGTTTACCTGCCAATGCCATAACGCCAGCCATAGCGCCCAGACCGATAGCAACTGCACCTCCCCATGAAGCTATCGAGGACATGATCGCAGCTGGAGTCCATGCTGCAGTGGTAGTGGCCGCAGCCGCGGTGCTTGCCGCTGTCTGAGTGGTTATCCCCGCGACTTGCGCTGCTGTGGTCGCTGCTATTGCAGTCTGCTGGGTGGTCGCGCCCATGATCGCGTTTCTTGCCCACTCTACACCCATTTGAACGAAGGCGTTTACAAGACTGTTCAGAACGGTGCTGGCAAGTGATTGCGCTGCTTCCTGTGCGCTCATACTTCCTGTAATTATGCCGGTCAGGGCGTTAGAAGCATTACCAGCCAGAGCATCGAATGACGCAGCTATGGCCTCATTGCCAAGGCTCTGATTCCGGTAAATCTCCCACATAGCAGCGGTTCTCTGCTGCTCATACTGAGTGTCAGCAGCTTTTTTCAGTGCCAGGGCCTGAGTGTGCGCGATAACCCCTTGCTGCTCGAACTGCCGAATAAGCGCCAACTCCTGCGCGTGCTGGTTGGCCAACTGCTGCACCGGGTCAACTTCGGCAAGTGCCTGCTGAGTGGGGTTAACCACCTGCTGCGAGCGTATTTTGGCAAGGTTGGCCTGATGCTGCTGCTCCATCTGCTCAGTGGCTGCGTTGTACTCCTGCAGATCAATCTTTCCGGCGTTCAGCGCCGCTTTCAGGTTCTGCATGGAGTCGGCGTAGGATTTATTCTCCGCCTGTTCCGGAATGGCTTTGAGCGCTTCAGTTACGCCCCTGGCTGCTGCCGCTGCATCCCATGCTTTAGCGGCGTATTGTCCTGCCTCCTGAATCTGCGCCTGAGTTGCAGCGCTTCCAAGAGACTGCTGTGCGCGTAATATCGCCTGTTCCCGGCTTAACTCTTGCGCTGAGCTGGCCGCAAGCTCTGATTGCTGGCGCAGATTGGCTAGTTTCTGGGCTACTGATTCGGCTGCCGTTGCTGAGCGCTTATCCTGCTGCTCACTCTTCCTTTGCGCCTCCTTGCGCGCCTCTTCAGATTTTTGCAGATCAAAGTTTTCCCCCGCCAAATCGCCAGCTTTTGATATCTGATTTGGGTTATCAGTAACCTTTGCTGCCTGCATTCTGGCTTTTGTCACTGCTCTTTGGCGTTCATCCTGAATTTTCAGTAACTCGTTCTGCTCTTCGAGGTTAAGAATTACTTTGTCGCCATCAGCGGTAGGAGGAGAAACCTGCAGCGCTTTGGGGTTGAAGTTTTGTCCAGCCTGGTTTGCTCGGTTTATTTCATCAGCAGTGTTGCCAAAAGCCTTCGCAACCGCGCTCTGCACCTGCTCAAGTGACCAGCCCTTTTGGATCAGCCCATCATGCACCCCCATTGAGGTGAGCATGTTGTTTGTTAGGGTCCTGTTAGCTTCCGCTGCGGTATCCTGAGTTCTTGCCAACTTATCCTGCGCGTTCGCCAGATCGCGCGATTTCTTGGCTAATTGATCAGAAACCTCAGCTTGCTGACGTGCAAAATCAGCGCCTTGCCCCAAGGATTCTGCTACAGCTTGAGCCTCAGGGGTAAAATTGCGATATCGTGAACTTAAAGAGTCAACCTCCGCCTGAAGGTCAGCAATTTCATCCTTCTGCGCTCTAATAGACTCGTTAGCATCGGCGATGGTGCCCCTGAGCTGGGTATTATTCATCGCCTTCATTGAGGCGTTTACTTTGTCCAGACTATCGGCAAAGCGGAGCGCCTCCTCTCTGGCTTGTTGAGCTTTCTGCCAGAAGTAGAAAATGGCTGATGCTGCCAGCATGGCAGCGCCACCAGGACCACCAATCAAAGAAAGCGCCCCACGAGCAAGGCCTATACCTACCGAGGCAGCACTTGCTGCAGTTGCCGCTCGTGCAGATGCCGCGGCTTGTGCAGTTTCTGCCTGCGCCAAAGACAATGATGCTGCACTTGCTCTGGATTTAGCTGCAATTAATGCATCCAGCGCAAGCATTTCAGCTGCGCTACCCTTGGCCACATTATATTCTGCCTGCGCTAAGGCAAGGGAGGACAAAGCCGCCTCTTTGTCTGCAACCGCCTTTCTCTTCACTGACGTAGCAGCTATTAGCGCAGACTGAGCGGCCTGGGCATTGGCAGTGGCCTGACGCTGGGCCGCCAAGGCAGACTGGATCTGAGAGGCGGCAGACATTGTCAATGCGCCGACATAGCGGCTTCCCATAATTGCCGCTGCAGCAGTTAATGCAGCGCTAAGAACGCCTATGTTTTCACTGGCAGTCACAACTGTATCATTAAAAATAGCGGCACCAGTTTTAACGGTAGAGTTTTCGCCAAAAAATTTAGTTACGTTGTTTCCCGCAACCTGCAGTGCCTGGCTGATCGTCGTCGTTGTATTGGCGAACTCTTTTCCGATCACTGCTCCTTGGGATAGAAGCCCATTAACAACCACGTCGGTTGTTAACTTGCCCTGCGCAGCCATGTTCCGCATTTCGCCGATGCTAACGCCCATCGAGTCAGCAAGAGCGACAATAAGACGGTTACCCTGTTCGTTTACAGAGTTGAATTCCTCGCCGCGCAAAGCTCCAGAAGCAAGGCCCTGCGACAACTGAATAATCGCGTTCTCTGCCTCTTGCGCCGTTGCTCCTGATACAACGAACCCTTGGTTTATGATTGTGGTTAACTTGGCCAGATCATCTGCGCTTGTCCCGTACTGCCTGGTTGCCCTTTCCAGTCTTGCGTAGAGGGATGCCGTTGCATCTAGACTACTGCGAGTTTGCTGAGTAATGTTGAATACGCGTTCTGTTACATCAGCAAGTTGCTCGTTAGCCCGCAGCGAGTTAGCCAACTTGTTATTTACAGTTGCCCAGGCATCTGCATATTCAGAAACTTGCTTCACGGAAAGAGCAGCAGACAAAGCAACAGCCACGCCTGACAGGCTTGACATAGAGCGCTCAGTGTTATTCACGGCGCGCGTAGTGCCATCGAAACCACGTTCCATCAGATCGAGGCGTTGATTAACGCGCTGTTGCGCTACAAGCAAGCCCTGCACATCCATTTCAATATCGTAATAAATGCCGCCAGCGTTCTCAGCCATTTGCTATCTCCGGGCAATAAAAA
>NZ_GL882718.1:0-7686 GCF_000195655.1 Klebsiella sp. MS 92-3 | reverse complement strand
GGGAGCCCCGCTGCCGCTCGTCCCGCGATCGTGCCAGAACCAGTAGGCGGCCCCGGCGATAATCACTACCGCCAGCGCGGCGCCCCAACGACGTATGTTACTGCCTTTCATTAGTTTACGGTCTCATCCTGAAGCGTTTCGCTGAATGATACTAGTTTAGTGAGGGAAGGGGCCGTAAAAATGGAGGAATTATGAAAAGAAGGTTGAGAAATGTCTGGATAACCGCCGCGACGCCGGGCGCTCCCGCGGCCGATATCCGGGGTGATATCAACTTTTAGTTTAAAAAAGCAAAAAATAGTTGTATCCGCGGGGGCTTTAATTAGATTTATGCGGTGAATAAATCAGTGCATTCTCATAATAATAAAATATGCACTTAAAAATCAACGTGTTAAATAATCAGGGGTCATTGCTGTGGCAAACGCAAACAAACTCACGCTCTTCATCGTCATTTTTATGCTGATGGGGATCCTCTCCGGCGCGGCTATCCATGCCTACGCGACGCCAACCACCGTCTCCGCCTGGGCGGACAATATTACGCTGCTCACCGATCTGTTTCTGCGGTTGATCAAAATGGTCATCGCGCCGTTGGTGTTCAGCACCCTGACGGTCGGCATTATGCGCCTCGGCGAGACGGCGACCATCGGCCGGGTAGGCGGGAAGGCGATGGTCTGGTTCATCACCTCCTCGGTATTATCCATTCTCGTCGGGCTGGTGATCGTCACCTTCCAGCACCCGGGCGCCGGGTTAAACCTGGCGGTGCCGAAAGAGGCGGTGGATACCGGCCTGGCGGTCAGCGGCATGAGCCTGAAAGGATTCCTGTCGCACACTATCCCCACCAGCATCACCGAGGCGATGGCCAACAACGAGATCCTGCAGATCGTGGTGTTCTCGATGTTCTTCGGCATCGCCGGCGCGTCGCTGGGGGAGAAGTTTAATGCTCCGCTGGTGGCGGCCCTTAACGTGGTGTCGCACATTATGCTGAAGGTGACGGGCTATGTGATGTACGTTGCGCCGCTGGCCATCTTCGCCGCCATCTCGTCGGTGATTGCCTCCCAGGGGCTGGGGATCCTGCTCAACTATGCTTCGTTCATCGGCGGCTACTACCTGGCGGTGCTGTTGACCAGCGCGGTGCTGATTGCCGTCGGCTATATGGTGCTGAAAAAAGAGGTTTTCCGCCTGCTGAACATGCTGAAAGATCCGGTGCTGGTGGCCTTTACCACCAGCAGCTCGGAAGCGGCCTATCCGAAGACCCTCGAGCGACTGGTGAAGTTTGGCTGCTCGCGCAATATCGTCTCGTTCGTCCTGCCGATTGGCTACTCGTTCAACCTCGTTGGCTCGATGGTCTACTGCTCCTTCGCCGCGATGTTTATCGCCCAGGCCTATAACGTGCCGCTGAGCTTTAGCGAGATTACGGTCATGATGCTGACCCTGATGCTGGCCTCGAAAGGTATCGCCGGGGTGCCGCGTTCGGCGCTGGTGGTGCTGGCGGCGACGATCCCCAGCTTCAATATACCGGTCGCCGGGATCCTGCTGCTGATGGGTATCGACCATTTCCTCGACATGGGGCGCTCTGCCATCAACGTGCTGGGTAATGGCATCGCCACCGCGATGCTGTCGAAAAATGAAGGGTTGCTGACCGACGAGGAAGCGCAGCCGGACTGGGAAGTGGAGAAAGCGGAAGCCTGATCCTGCCGCGCCCTTTCACTGAGGGCGCTATTCCACACGGAAAAAAGACCCCTGACAGGCACGTCAGGGGCAATGTGACGAAGTATCAGTTTTCCTCGTGTAGCGTGTTTTTTATTATATAAAGACGGACGGTAACGTCTTTATACCGAGGAAGCGTCAGAGTTTAACGTTATGTCCGCCAGCGCTGGATATTTTTTAGCATCCTGCGACTATTTTCGGATTTCCGACAATATAGCCAGGTCAATATCTTATTTTTTTTGTGCTGCTGTTTGCCTACCAGCGCTCACGTAAAAGATTCATAAACTGGAAAAATTCATGATTATTATTCAGGCTGTATTTTTCCATGATCTTATTCTTATGATAGGCGGCGGTGCGGGGACTCACACGCTGCAGGGCGGCGATTTTACTCATATCCAGCCCTTCGAGAATACCGTGCACTACGGCGGTCTGCGATCGCGATAACACGCGATGCGGACAGCTGGCGCAGCTGAGTTCCCGGCCTGCGGCGTCGGTAGCCGTGGGGGTCATACAATGCTGGAGCTCGCTTTTAATGATCGTCAGCAATTGCGGAATACTGGCCGTTTTTAGCGAAACAAAAATGACCCCTTTCAGGCAGTTAATCATGAACTCATCTTCCGGCAGCTGGTCATAGCTATGGAGGATAATCAGCGAGCTTCCTCTTTTTCTGTTCTTAATCAGGGTATTACACAGGTATATTTCCCCGGGGATCACTTCGCAGATAATGATATCTTCAGCTGACAGATCGGTGTTACGCCAGGAAAAACGCGCCCGCAGATCGCCCCGGGTGAGGTCATTGACCATGGCTACCAGCGATTCACGGACAAAGGCGTTGCGGGTGTTGATGGTGACATTAATGTTTCTCATGGCGTTATTTCCTTACGCAAAACATAACGCCATGCTGTGACAAATCCTCCGGGCGTATGCGGTGTGTTGAAGATATAAAAGTACCTACAATAATTTTTTATTATTTTAAAGTGAATTATTTACGACGCATCGAACGCTTATCGTTAAAAGTCAATTTCTGCCGCCTCCTGTCTTTCAGATAGGAAATAAAACTGTATACAGAGATGCTGAAGAAAAAAATGCATAGCAATAAAACTAACCACGTTTGCATGGCCATCGTTTTTACCCTGATTGTGTTGCATGGTGTCAGAATTTGCCGCGAACGGCTAATACGTTTTGTTATATGCTTTTCTGTCCCGTGAAAATCTTACGCCATCATCCTGATGTGCTAGCACTATAAGAAAGTTCTTAAGGTCATCGTCAGTCTCATTCCTCTCATTTCTCTCAGAAAATGAGAAAAATTAACACTTACGAGTTTTTTATATTCCGCGCGGCCGCCGACGCGCCCCGTCGTTCAGGAAATAAAGGCCAGTCCCTTACCAAAGATTGCGCGAACGGGCAGGTGGATCCCCTGCTGGCGTGCCTTGTGACGCAGGCGGCTAACCACCACGTCGATCCGGTGCAGGTCAGGCTCGCTTTCATGGGAAAACAGGCAGGCATGGAGATCCAGTTTGCTGCACACTTCGTTGCGATTGCGCATCAGGAGCTCCACCAGGCGATATTCTTGCTGGGTTAACTCCAGCGTCCGGGCGTCGGGTGAAATCAGTTTATCCTCGTGCAGACGCCAGCTGCCGGGGGAGACGGCCGGCGGCGTGCCGATCGCCTCCGCAGGCGGAGCCGCCGGACGGTCCTGGCGCAGGCGCGCGCCGAGGGCGGTGAGGGTCTCGGCAAGATGGGCGAAGTTTACCGGTTTGATCAGATAGGCATCGGCTCCAAGGCTCAGCGCCTGCAGTTTATCCTGTTGCTGACCGCGGGCGCTGACCACCACCAGACCGTAGTGCCCCAGCTCATGCAGATAGTTCAGTACGCTGAAGCCATCCTCGCCGGGCAGGCCGATATCAACCAGCACGATATCCACCGGATGGCTGTGCAGTTGCCGCCAGAAGGCTTCGGCGCTACGCGTCCCCCACACCTCGAAGCCGCGATAGCCCAGCCAGGCCAGCAGTTCATCCAGCAGATCGGCGTTATCTTCAATTATCGCCAGCCGTAAAGCCATACGTCGTTCTCCTCTTAAGCAACCGTGGGGAGGGTGAGAATAAAGGTGCAGCCGTCCGGGCCATGCTCGGCCAGCCACAGTTTGCCATCATGAGCCTGCACTATCTGACGCGCAACATACAGTCCGAGACCGGTGCCGCCTGGTACCGGCGATGTGTGCTCGCCGCGGCGGTAGCGCTCAAAGATCAGTTCCGCCTGTCCGGCGGGGAGTCCCGGGCCGTGGTCGCGAATGCGTAGCTCCGTTTGCCCGGCATCGGAATGAATATCGATGGCGATTTCACCGGGGGGCGAATACTTGACGGCGTTATCCAGCAGATTAGCGATGGCGATGCACAGCAGGCCGGCATCGGCCTGCAGCTGCGGGCTTTCCACCGCGCCGTGCTGGCGGATGTTCAGGTAGTGATCATGGGAGATGGCCACCACCGAGGCGGCCATGTTGATTACCGTCAGCAGGGCGGTCTGCTGGCGCTCGACGTGCAGATCGTGGGAGGCGAGCCGGGCGTCGGCAAGGCAGTTATCGGTGAGCTGCACCAGGCGGGTGGCGGCGCGGCCGATGCGATCGAAGCGCGCCTCCTGGCTGGTCGAGGCCGCCGAGAGGCGAAGATTCTCCAGCGCCGCCTGGATCACCGCCAGCGGGGTGCGAAATTCGTGCGCCACCATGCCCATAAACTGCCGCTGGTGGAAGCTGGCCTCACGCTCAATCTGCAGTTCGCGCGCCAGGCGCTGCTTCTGCTCCAGCTGGCGGTTTTCAGCACGCACCCGCAGGATGGCAATGATCAGCACCGTAATGATGTGGACGATCAGCGCGTACTGCCAGAGGGAATAGATCGCCATATGGAACGGGATAATCCCATGGATCGACAACTGCACCAGCACCGCGGCGACGACATAGAACGGCGGCAGCAGACCCAGCAGCAGGGTGGTACGGTCGATAGCTTTTTTGCGCCACAGCCACCAGGAGGTGAACAGCAGCACCGGGGTGATAATGATGAATACTACCCCTTCAATCTGCATCGCGAAGCCGTAAAACCCGAGCGGAATACTGACCTGCAGCACCAGGTTGAGTATCACGGCGGCGATCAGCAGCTGATGAAGTCGCGGCATATTCTTCTTCAGATCAAAAATCTCGCTGTGCAGCCAGAGGGCGGTGGCATAGCTGAACAGCGAGAGGCTACTGATCATAAAATCCTGGAAGGGCAGCGCGGCGTGGCCGAAGAACCACTCCGGGAAGCCGTGCAGAGCGGCCACCAGCGGATAATTGAGCGAGAAAAGACAGATCCCCCATAGCAGACGCCGGCGCAGGGCCAGCGCCAGCCACAGCGCCACGCCGCTGGCGACGGCGGCCAGACCGAAGTAGAAGCTCCAGAAAGCGGTGTCGGCGGTCGCTCGCTGCACAAATTCCTGCGGCGAAGAGAGCGAGGCCAGCAGGATCAGAGTGCTGGTGCTCTGCAGGCGAAAGACTACCTCATAGCCGGCGGCGGTCGGCGGCGGGGGGAGGATCAGCACGCTTTCCCGGTAGTGCAGATCGCTCTCGCGGGCGACGTCGCGGTCGCCAAAGGTGCGCTGTGCCCAGGGGGCATCGCTGCCCAGAGGCCGATAGTAAATAGTCAGATGGTCGACAAAAGAGGGGCCCAGCTGCATCCAGCGCGGCTCCCCGGCAAACCACGTTCCCGGCAGTTCGCTGCGCAGCCACCAGGTTTTTCGCGAATAACCAAAGGAGGGGATCTGCCGGGTGGTGGCGAGCTGGTCGATGGGCAGGGCGGCGAAGCGATCGATGGTCATCTGGCCGCTGGCGTCCGCGTACCACTGGACCGGAATATCTATGCCCACCTGGCGCGTCGCCGCCTGAGCCTGCGGGGCGACCAGCAGCAAGAATAATCCACAGCTGAGCAGCCAGCCTGCCAGGAGCCGCGGCCGGCAACGCCGGACCGCCGCGAAGATCGCAGACACCCTTTTCAATCACGCCCCCTTGCGGCATGCAAAGATTACTGACCGCAGACGTCTGGCTACGGTATGGATAATACGCCCCCGGAAGCGGGGAGAGTGGACAGGCCTGTCCGGACGAACAGGCCATTTTGCGTGGGAGACAAGGAATATTCCAGTGTAATCTGCAGCGCCAGGATCAGGACAGACCTGCTGCGCGGCAGCGCCGGACGAGGGCTAGCGGAAAACCACCTGCGCCCAGCGGGCCAGCCCGGCGGTCACCGAGCCAAAATCATCGCCGCCGGCCAGCGGAATACCCGGCAGCTGAGCGGCCAGCGCCTTTTTGATCAGCGGCGAACGGGCGCTGCCGCCGGTAAGATAGATCACATCCGGGGTGGTCTGGCTGCTGTCGAGCGCGAGCCGCACCTGTTCCATAATGCGGGTCAGGGGCTGATCCAGCGCGGCTTCCAGACCCTGCTGGGCGATGGCGGTGGCCAGCTCGTCCTGAATAAACGGCAGCGCGGTTTCGACGCTGGCGGCGCTGGAGAGGGCGATTTTGCTCTCTTCGGCGCTGCGCACCAGACGATAGCTAAGACGCTGGCGCCAGACCTTCAGCAGTAGAGCCACCTTGTCGGCATCCCGGGCGCTGCGCAGCAGATCGTTCAGCAGGCGGCCGTTGGCAGTGCTGTAGAAATCGCTCTGCGCCGGCACGTCGTTGATCGCCACCGCGTTCCACCACGGGAGGATCGGCAGCGCGGTGCCTTTTTCCGTTTCGCCGCCCATGCCGAGGAGGGGCATCAGGCATTTGAAGGCCAGGGCAATGTCGAGATCGTTACCGCCGATGCGGCAGCCGCTGTGGCCGAGCAGGCTCTGCTGGCGGTCGGCGCGCTCCCGCCACTGCGGGCCCATTAGCAGCAGGGAGCAGTCGGTGGTTCCGCCGCCGATATCGACGACCAGCACCCGCTTTTCTTCACTGAGGGTCGCTTCGAAATCGAGACCGGCGGCCACCGGGTCAAACTGAAAGACCACATCGCGGAAACCGGCGCGGTGGGCGGCCCGCTCAAGGATCCCCTGCGCCTGGGCGTTCGCCTCATCGCCGCCGAGGCCCTGGAAGTTAATCGGCCGGCCAATCACCGCCTGGTCGATCTGCTCGGGCAGCTGGCTTTCGGCCTGCAGTTTGATGTGCAGCATCATGGCGCAGACCAGGTCTTCAAACAGGGCCACCTGCTGCGGCTTCAGCCCGCTGGCGCCGAGGAAGGATTTGGGCGATTTAACGAAGTAGACCTCTTCCGGATCTTCAACATACTGATGCAGCGAGGCGAGACCGAACTGCACGCTGTTGCGCAGCACCTCGATGTCTTCGTCGCGGTTGGCGGCAATGGCCCGGCGCAGCAGCGCCTGGTTTTCATCGCTGTGGGTGGGGACGTCATGATGGCGATAGAGCCACTCGCTGACCGCTTCGCGCGTTGGCGCGCAGAGCATCGAGGGCAGCAGCGCGCTGCCGTTTTCCAGTGTCAACAGCTGAGGGGTGTTTTCCCGCATCACGGCCACCGAACAGTTGGCGGTGCCGTAGTCAAAACCAATAAACATCGTCTGCAAAATCCCCATGCCGGTGAAGAAGGGGGGCGACTTTAGCGGATCGTCGCCAAGCCGACAACTGGAATTTAAAAGCAAGGCGCTGACGGTCAAGGGCGACTATCATTGAAACGCTATATAAAGGAGAGCTTATGGTGCTGTTACCCTGGACCCCGCCTTACGACTGGGCGTGGATGGTTGGTTTTCTGCAGGCGCGTGCCGTCGCCGGCGTCGAGCGCTTTGATGAAGGAGGCTACAGCCGCAGCTTTGGCGTGGAAGGCCACCGCGGGCTGATTCATCTGGCGCCGGACGAAGAGGCGCAGGGCCTGCGGGTGACCCTCTCCCCGGGGCTGCAACCGGTGGCGGAGATCTGCTATGCGCGAATTGGCCAGCTGTTTGATTTAGCCTGCGACCCGCGGCAGG
>NZ_GL882717.1:0-13697 GCF_000195655.1 Klebsiella sp. MS 92-3 | reverse complement strand
ACCCGGCAATAAAGCGGCTCCGTGCCTGATATCATGCTCGGCGGCGCTGCGCTTATGCGGGCTTACGGTAAGGAGTAACAATCTGATATATAAATGGTTAAGTAGGCCGGGGAGGGCGACAGCCGCTGCCCGGCAGAAAGGCGAGCATATTAGCGAAAACAGGTTTGTCATCAGTCTCAAGGAATGCCTATGAACGTAACCCGAAAAGAGCAGCGCATTATTCAGCGCGCGCTGAATGCCTGGCAGGCCAGCGGGGAGTTAACCCCCTCGGACAGCCAGCGGCTGGCGCAAACGATGCGCGTCTCCCCCTTCGACTGGCGGCGCCTGAGCCGCTATGCCTTCTGGACCGCGCTGGCCTGTGTGCTGATTTCCCTGGGCAGTCTGTTCGCCGACAGCGAGCTGGTGGCGTGGCTGCTGAGCCTGTTCAGCCACTCGGCGCTGATGCGGATCCTGCTGCCTGCGCTGCTGGCAGTCGTCTGCTACGGCTGGGGTTTTCGTCGCCAGCGGCGGGAGACGCAGTGGCACTACAGCACCGAGGCGATTTTGTTTCTGGGCGTCGTCTTTACCGCCGTGGCGCTATGGCAGCTTGGCGAACGGCTGGATAACGGCAGCGGCCATATCGCACCGCTGTTTCTGGCCGGATGCGTGATTTACGGCGCCATCGGCTATATTGCCCGCTCCGGGCTGGTGTGGCTCTTTTTTCTGCTGGCGCTGGGCAACTGGTTCGGCGCGGAAACTGGCTACGTCTCGGGGTGGGGCGCCTACTGGCTGGGCATGAACTACCCGATTCGCTTCGTCCTGTTCGGCGGCGCGCTGCTGGCGCTCTGCTACGGCGCGCAATCCCTGCTTCGCCAGCGGCAGCTGTTTACCGTCAGCAAGGCGATGGGCCTCACATACCTGTTTATTGCGCTGTGGATCCTGTCGATTTTCGGCAATTACGACGCAGACAGCTGGTACCAGGTGAGCCAGGCGCGACTCCTGCCGTGGGGGCTGCTGTTTGCCGTAGCGGCCGGCGTCTGCATTTTTATCAGCCTGAAAACCGATGACGGAATGCTGCGCGGCTTCGGACTAACCTTCCTGGCGATCAATCTCTATACCCGTTTCTTTGAGTTTTTCTGGAACGGGATGCACAAGGTGCTGTTTTTCCTGATCCTTGCCGTCTCGCTGGCGGTGATTGGCCGCTATGCCGAGCGCATCTGGCATGCGGGGAACGTTAAGCCATGAAAAATTAAGCGTTTTTAAAGAAGTGTGGCTGGCGGCAGCGACGTCCTGCGCGAATTGTCGTATAAGCGAATTTTACGCTTTTGACAGGGGAGCGAGATGAATAAGGAGTCGATTTTTCGCCAACTAGAACAACGGATCGCCGGGCGAGCGCTGACGGCGGAAGCGCTGGGCGAGTTTAACGCTATGGCCATCGCCGATAGCTTGAAGCAAAAACGCAGCATCATCAGCCATCATCTGAATAATCTCCATCGCGAGCAGCGGGTGGTCAAAGTGAACGGTCGCCCGGTGCTGTTTTTACCCGTTACCGTTCTGCGCGATCATCACCGCCTGGCGGTTCGGCACGGCGAATACGCCTCCATTCAGGCGCTGTGCGCGGATCGTCAGGATAGTCTGGCGCAGCTGATTGGCGCGCAGGGCAGCCTGCAGGAAGCATTGCGCCAGTGCAAGGCTGCCATCAGCTACCCTGGCGCAGGTCTGCCGCTGCTGCTGCGGGGCCCTACTGGCACCGGGAAAAGTTTTCTAGCTCGCCAGCTCTGGCACTACGCAATAGATGAAGGTATTTTACCTGCCGATGCGCCTTTTACCGTATTTAACTGCGCCGAGTACGCGAATAATCCAGAACTACTGACCTCGAAGTTATTTGGTCATGCGAAGGGGGCCTTTACCGGCGCCGATAAGGCCGTTCCTGGTCTTATCGAGACCAGCAACGGCGGGGTGTTGTTTATCGATGAGGTTCATCGGCTGCCGCCCGAAGGCCAGGAAAAGTTGTTTCATTTTATGGATAACGGTAGCTGGCGCCGGCTGGGGGAGAGCGCCGACGAGCGCAGCGCCACGGTGCGGCTAATTTTTGCTTCAACCGAGGATCTGGAAAAACACTTCCTGGCGACCTTTATTCGCCGTATTCCGGTGATTGTAAAAATTCTGCCGATCGCTGAACGCGGCCAATTCGAGCGGCTGGCGTTTATCCACCACTTTTTCCGCCGTGAAGCCCAGCGTTTGAACCACGATCTGGAGCTGGATGGCGAAATCGTCAGCCAGCTAATGCGTGAAACGCTTGAAGGAAATGTCGGTGGGCTGGAAAATTTGATTCGCAATATTTGCGCCAGCGCCTGGACATTTGGCGAACGTGATAGCGGTCTTTTACATATAAAAGCGGGTTTGCTGCCCGACCGATTACTGGCGGATGCGCCTTTTACCCTTCAGCAAAATAGCGAGCGGGTTATGATTTACCGCGATGGCGACGCGCAGCCTCTTTTTTCTGGTCGTCACCATGAATACCAACGGCTAACGGAAAATATTTGTAGCCTGTGCGAGGAGTTGGCTCAGGATAATATTAGCGTGCGGACCTTTGAAAAGCTTATTTATCAGAACGTGACGCTCTATCTTGATGCGCTGATGAATCAGGAGAGTACGGTCTCTCTGCAGGACAAACGGCTGCGCTTTATTGAAGATGTGGGCAAAGCAATCGCTGTCAATTATGACCTTCAGCTAAATGTCGAATTCGCTTATCTTACCGGCCGCTACCTCACCAGCCTCCCTCTGGCGCCGCGCAGCGTTGCTGAGCCCGTGCGTCTGGTGATGCAGCGCTGGCTGGACTCCTCGGCGGGGCTGGCGCAACGCATCGCGGAGAAACTACTGGATGTCGTCAATAATAAATACGATCTGCTCATCGATACGCTTGACCGTCTGGCGATTACCGCCATTGTCAGTAATGCTATCGATGCGACCAGCGGCGGAAAAGTGAAAGCGCTGATAATCGCCCACGGTTATTCGACCGCCAGCAGCATTGCCGGCGTTGCCAACCGCCTGATTGGCGAGAAGATCTACCAGGCCATGGATATGCCGATGGAGGTGGCGTTTAACGATGTCAGTCGCGCCGTGGTTGATTATCTCCAGCATACGGACACGCGTGCGGGTGTGATGGTGCTTATTGATATGGGCTACACCAAGGAGATTGCCGATGCGCTTTTGTCGGTGATTAACGGCCCGCTGGTGGTGGTGGATAACGTCACGACCCGCATGGCGCTGAACGTTGCCAGCGAGATCGCGTTGGGAAAAAACATCGAACAAATCGCCGAAGAGATCGTGCCGCTTAATCAGTCGCGTTGGGATGTGTTCTGGCCCGCAGAAAAAAAAGAGCGTGTGCTACTGGTGACCTGTATTACAGGTATCGGTACCGCATTTAAATTTAAAAATCTGATGGAGAAGAGCCTGCTCAACGATTTTGATATTAACATCATCGCCTGCGAGTATACGCGCTTAAAAAACAGTCGTACGGCGGTATCGTTGCTCCACCAGTATGAAGTTATTGCGGTCGTGGGTACCCACGACCCGCAGCTGGCCGGAGTGCCCTGGGTTGGCATTGAGGAACTACTTGGCGAGCAGGGGCATCGACATCTGAGTCAGCTCTTAAGCGGCTATCTTAATGAAAAGCAAATTGCGCTGATTAATAAAAATATGGTTCGTGAGTTTTCACTGCATAACGTTGTCAACTCTCTGACGATACTGAATGCTGGAAAAACCATGGGCCATATCGAAACCATTATCGCTGAGTGGCAAAATACGCTTGGTTTTCATTTTAATAATAACTTAATTATCAGTTTATATGTGCATCTCAGCTGTATGATTGAGCGTCTGGTAATGCGTAATGAAATTAGCCATTATAAAGATATTGAGCAATTTACCCGCCAGCATGGCGAATTTATTGCCATGGTGAATCACTCGTTCCAGCGCCTGAAAATACTCTATAACGTGGCGCTACCGGTAGCGGAAATTGGCTATATTCACGATATTTTTGAATTACGTATTGAAGATTTTAGCTGGTAATCCTCAACGCAGCCCCGGAGAATTACGCCGGGGCTGGCAGGCGGTTAGCGAATCAATATTCGACTTTCCACATATAGCGGCGGGTGGTCAGCGGGTGGTTGCGAGCGGTGGCCAGCGCCAGGTTGTAAACATCCAGTACGCAGTTGTGCAGCAGGCCGCAGAAATATTCGCGCACGCTGGCGTGCAGTGCGTCGATTCCCACCTTTTCCACGTCAATAATCTGCAGTTTTCCCTGGTAACGTTCGATAAAGCGGATCGCGCGATCATCCAGCGGGCGGGTGCGGCCGCTGCTTTTTAATAAAATAAACGGCGTTCCCGTTTCGGTAATCTCAAAGGGGCCGTGGAAATACTCGCCGCTGTGGATGCTGGCGGAGTTAATCCACTGCATCTCCAACAGAATACAGATGGATTCCTGATGCGCGGCGCCGAATGAGGGGCCGCTGCCCATCATGTAGATGACCTTTTCGGTCTTCCAGGCTTCGGCAAAATGGCGCGCATCCGCCTGAACCTGCTGCTGAGCGCCGCGTACCACGGATTCAAAACTGGCAAAGGCGCTGACCATCTCATCGTAATGGGCGTATCCCTCAGTTTGCGCAAGTACTTCCAGCGCCAGCCACAGGCTATATGCCGCTTTTTGCTGCGTCGGATCGACGGTTTCGGGATAGCGCGCCCAGCAGTATTCAATAGTGTAATCGCTGTGTTCGCACAGCGGCGTGCCGGGGGTATATACCAGTCCAATAGTGGCGGCGCCTTTCTGACGTGCGATGCGGGCGGCTTCCACCGTTTCAGCGGTGTTGCCCTGCTGCGAGGCGAGGATCACTACGCTGTTTTTACCTAACGCGTTCGGCGTCGCATGGACAAATTCATTACTGGTAACATAGCCGACGGCCAGCTTTTTAGCTTCACAATCGAGAAAATATTTCCCCGGCCAGAAACCGGTTAATGAACCACCGCAGCCAACAAACCATACGCGCTCAATGTGCTGCTTAGATAAAATATCGCGAATAATAGTATGTGCGTTTTGATGAGCTATAGACATATTGGTCTCCTTGGGATGTAACGGGTCCTCCGCTGAATAGCGGATAACTTTTACTATGCGTCAATTAATTGAGTTGTTTACTTTTCATTTTCTGGTGGAACTGCGGATCCTTCGGTATTGCGGGATCGATGCCCTTCACTGGCGGCAGTCGGGCACAAACCATTTGTAACGGAATAATATATTCAAAGACCGCAAAGTCGGGATCGTTAATAAATGCGAAGGGCATATTTTTGCCGTTATTTTCGACTTGTGGACCAATGCGATAAATATGCTGAGTCCAGCCGCCAAGTATTTCCGCCAGGCGATCCTGACGCTCATCGGGAAACGGATCGAGCATGATCAGGGTAGAGCGCTCGTCGAAGGCGTTATAGATCCCGTGGATGAACTCCTCAAATTCGTAACCGGCAACCGGACAGCGTAGCGTTTCAAGCATCTTTAGCGCACCTTCCTGAACGGTGCCAAACAGCCTTGCCGGACCGGTCAGGCGAATGTCCGCGCTGTCGATAAGCGGTCGGGCATGATTGAGAACCCACGCCTGCGAGGCCTCAATGAGCGTCGGCAAATGATTAAACGTGGTATCCATGCGGATGAGTAGCGCCTTGCGCTCCTCATCGCTCAGGCGCCGCTGGCGACTGGCGACAGCAAGCCCCAGCAGCATCAGATTAAGTATGGTGCAGTGATACCCTTTGGTTTTGGCGCCAGCCCGCTCTTCTCCACAGGGTACTGTTAAGACCAAATCTGCCGCCCGGTCGATAACGGCTGGCGCTTCCCCGGCCATGGAAGCGGTAAGATGCCCGGCTGCCCGGGCGCGTTCCATTGCGGCGAGGGTAGAGAGGCTGCCGCCTCCCTGAGAAATACCGATGACCAGCGCTTTGTCGCTGAGGGTCAGCGCCGAATCATCCAGCAGAAAAGGCCAGTAGACATCAACGGGTAGCCCGCACCACTGCTGCATAAACGAGCGGGCGGTCAGCGCGCCGTGATAAGAGGTACCGGAGCCGGTCAGGATAATACGCGTGACGCCGCGCTCCGTTAGCGCTTTTGCCGCCTGCCAGAGATCTTCCCGCGTCTGCGTCAGCATAGCGAGCAGACAGGCGGGTGTTTCATTCATATAGTCTTCTACGTGCATGGGTGATATTCCTCTTCTTAAAGCAGGCCTAGCGCGCTGGCCGCCATGCCAAACGCGACGGTTCCTAGCAGGATCCAGTTAATATTGACTCCCTTGCGGATCAACTTGTACATCCCAAGGGTGAAAAGCAGCGGCAGCAGCGAAGGAAGTATTTTGTCAATAAACTCCTGCGCCTTCATGGTGGTCTGCCCGGCGGTAAAGCTGAGCGGGGTGGTGATATCTATCATGCTGGCGGTCATCGCGCCGACGACCATGAGGCCAACAATTGATGCGATATAGGTCACCCGGTCCATAAGGCCGCTTTGGTAAATTCTCATCAGCCAGGTCGTACCCGCCCGGTAGCCGAGCTTCAGGCCATACCAGCGGCACAAAAGATGCGGCAGGTTATAAACTAACAGCGCCAGTATCGGCCCCAGCAGGCTGCCCTGCTGGGCGAAATAGATACCCATCCCGGCGGCGATAACCTTTAATGATCCCCAGAATATGGAGTCGCCGATGCCCGCCAGCGGCCCCATCAGGCTGGTTTTAATCGCGTTTATCGACTCCTCATTAAATTCGGGGTTACGCTGGTTCTCTTCTTCCATGGCAATCGACAGGCCGAAGATAAAGGTCGAGAGATGGGGCGTGGTGTTAAACAGCACCAGATGACGCTGCAGGGCGCGCCCCAGCTCCGTTGGGTCCTGATAGATGCGCTTCAGGGCTGGCGACATTGCGAAGGCATAGCCCATATGCTGCTGGCGCTCGTAGTTCCAGGAGCCCTGTAGCGTAAAGGAGCGCCAGAACACGCTGCGTAAATCGCGGGCGGTGATGCGGCTTGCATCATCGCTTTGCGGCTGGGTAGCGCCAGTCACAGTTTGCGTCATTTCGCTCATGATTAGCTCTCCTGCTGCTTAAGATTAAGGAACTGGCTGATGATAAATGCCAACACCACAGCGAACAGCGCGATGGCGATGATATCCAGTTTGGTATATGCCGCTATCAGAAATCCCAGACCGAGGTACGGCATCAGTTTGCTGCTGAGCATCATGCTGATCAGCAGGGCGAAGCCGAGCGCTGGCAGGATCTTACTGGCGACGATCAATCCATTGGTTATCACCGGCGGAATGGCCTCCAGGAACCAGCTTACCGCCGAAGAACCAAGCAGAATGGCAAAAAATACCGGTAGAAATCCGTTTAAAAAATAGAGTAGCGTCGGACCGGCGAGGTGCATCAGGCCGACCATTCGGGTATTACCCTGTGCCGCATAGCGGTCCGCCAGATGACCAAAGCGGGCGTTCACCACGCGCACCAGGATTCCCAGCGTCTGCGCCAGCATTGAGACAGGGATGGCGATGGTGAGCGCAGCCTCTGGACCACGACCGGACATGATCGAAAACGCGGTGGCCAATACGGAGCCGGTCACGATATCTGGCGGGTGCGCGGCGCCGATGGCGACGTTGCCGAGGAAAATAAGCTCCAGCGTAGCGCCAATCAGAATCCCCTCATGTAAATTACCGCAGACCAGACCGGTGAGGGCGCACATCACCAGCGGTCGATCGATCATTGATACCCCAAGCAGGCGGCCATCAAGTATCCCCAGGGCAGCGATCAGTCCGAGTAACGTTGCGGTGAGCAACATAGTGACCTCCGAAGTTAAAGTTGGTCGTTAAGGAGTTCAGCCGAGTGGGCGGGTACCTGACGCATCTCCAGCCGAATACCTTTTTCTTTTAGCGCTCTGCTATGGGCGATTTCCTCTTCGGTCAGATAGATGGCCTTGCCGAATTGTCTTGCCCCTTCCTTCTGTGGCAGACCGCCGTAATTAATTGCGCTAATTCCCGGGACTTTTTCCACTAGCGCGAGGGTTTCCGCAGTATTGCCCAGGACCACCATGACTTTTTTATGATCCAACTTGCCGCTGTTAAGCTTTTCCGCCGCCTGTTCAACGGTGGCGATGTCCAGCGTGACGCCCGCTGGCTTTGCCAGGTTAAGCGACATCGTAATGAAGGCATCCGCCGCGGCTTTGGCGTTGGCGACGATGATATGGTCGATATCCAGCGCTCGGGTCCAGGCAAAAACCACCTGGCCGTGCAGCAGCCGATAATCAATGCGCACGAGTTTAATCATGAGATTCTCCCTGTGGGTCAGAGGATGGTTGTGTTATTAGAGGATTGATGAAAACAATGGATTCACGCGCCGCGCTGGTGGCGTAGATAATCGCGGCCTCGGTAGTGGCTTCTTCGCACAGCAGAAACTCCAGCAGCAGAGTCAGATTGATGCCGGCGACCACGAAAACGTTGCGATGTCGCATCAAGACGCTCACGGCGCTATTGTTGATACTGCCGCCAAGCAGGTCGGTGAAGATCACCACTTCATCACCATTCGCCTGGACGATGAGATGCTCCAGGGTTTGCTCCAGCTGTTCGGTGGTCACGATATCTTCGTCATAGGCGCAGACCGGGATAACGCCGTGTTCGTCGCCAATCAGCAGCGACAAACTGTTCACCAGTCCGCGAGCAAAATGGCCGTGGCTGGCCACATAGATATGTTTCACCCGGTTTCTCCTTCATCCAGATAGCGGTATCTGTTAAGAGCAAAGCGCGTGCCAGAAATGAAAAGTATTATTTATCAATTAATTAAATCGTCTGGTTCACACTAAAGTCGTTATTCCTGGCACAAGCGGGATTATGAGCGCCAGAAACTTGGCACAAACGGCAGAAAAGAGGGGGAAAGAGTGGGTGAAGAAAGTCCCGGGCGAGACGCTGCTGCGCCATGGCCCGGGCGTTCCCGGCAGAAGGGAATTAAATCTCGGTAATGGTCGTCGACTGCGGCAGACGCGACTTCGGCAGGGTAGCGTTGAAATCTTCTACGCTATGGTGGCCGACCGGGACTACCACCAGGCTGGTGTAGCCTTGGGCTTTCAGGTCAAATTCCTCATCGAGGATCGCAAAATCGACCCCTTCAATCGGCACGGCGTCGAGACCCATCGCCGCTACGCCCAGCAGGAAATTGCCGACGTTGAGATACACCTGTTTCGCCATCCACTGATCGTCATCTTTCAGCTCTTTGCGGTGCATATCGGCAAAGAAGGTGCGACCCTTGTGGTTAGCGGCTTTTGCGTCC
The DNA here is from genome assembly GCF_000195655.1 of Klebsiella sp. MS 92-3. Taxonomy (NCBI): domain Bacteria; kingdom Pseudomonadati; phylum Pseudomonadota; class Gammaproteobacteria; order Enterobacterales; family Enterobacteriaceae; genus Klebsiella; species Klebsiella sp. MS 92-3. The sequence continues at coordinate 4,383 of NZ_GL882717.1, read as the reverse complement.
GGGGTGGCGAAACGGCCATCGGCCTCTTCCTGATCCACCACGCGCTGCAGCCAGGCGTCGTCCATCGCGGTTTTCGCGCAGAACACCACCACGTGCGAGGCGTCGAGAATTTTACGTTCGTTGAACACGTAGGTGCCGCTGGCGGCTTTCGCCACGCGAGCTTTCCCTTCATCGGTGCTGGCGACAATAAAGTGCCACGGCTGGGAGTTGGTGCTAGACGGGCTGTACTGCAGCAGCGTTTTCAGCTGTTCCGCTTCCCCGGCAGTCAGCTTTTTCGTGGCGTCAAAGGCCTTGGTGGAATAGCGCTTCAAAGCGACCGATACGATATCCATAACTCTTCCTCACAGTTTACAGCACCTTACCGGTGCGTTCAGGAGAGGAAGAGTACAGCGAAGATCGCAAAATGATAAGGGTGAAAAATGCGATAACACTTATCGCATTTGGCTGAAAATCAGCGCGGACGCAGGCGCTGCTGGGCCTTTTTACTCAGCTTGTTCACCACCTGATGCCACGAATCGTCAATCAGCTCGGCCAGCAGATCCTCGCTGATATCCTCTCCTGGCACCACCGTGATCCAGTGTTTCTTGTTCATATGGTAGCCGGGTTCGATACTGCGATAAATTTGCTGATTCAGCAGCGACTTCTGCGGCTCGGCCTTGAGATTGACCAGCGCCCGCCCGCGAATAGTCATGGTGATCATAAAGATGCGGCCGTCGACCTTAAACACGTCGTACTCTGGCCCAAAGGGCCAGCAGTGTTCGGTAAACGGGTAGGTCAGGGCGATACGGTGAGCGCAGGGATGCAGTGTTTCCGGCGTCATTATGCGTCCGCCTCATGCAGGGCGTGCCACATGGCTTCAAAGCCGAGGGCGATAATCTCCCGGGCGCGCTGCGGATCGTGGCTGGCGAATTCGATGGTGGTTTCCGCCAGCGACAGAAACAGGGCGTCGCCAAAGGCGCGGTACGCCTCGCTGAGGAATATCTCTTTCACCGACAGCTGGCACATTTCGTTGAGCTCCGGAAAGCTCTCTTTTACCTGGCGGCGGGTTTCGTCGGTGATGCGCTCGCTGAGCGCCATCCGGCGGATCGCTTTGTGCTCCATCGGGTTGCGCACGCCCCAGTCGATATAGCTGTTCCAGATATTGCGCGCGTTCTCTTTCGGGCGCTTCTCGTCCGGATCCAGCCCGGCGATCATTGTGCGCACCAGGCGCAGCTTAATCGCGAGGTACAGCTCGTTGAGCAACTCATCCTTGGTGGCGAAATAGCGAAACAGCGTTCCCTCGGCCACACCGGCGCTGCGGGCGATGGCCGACGTCGAGGCGGCTATGCCGGACTGGGCGAAAGCCGCGGTGGCAGCTTCCAGTAACGCTTGCTTTTTATCTTCACTCTTTGGACGAGCCACTACTTTTTTCCTCACGCAGGTTTAAACAAACCGCCGATCTTGGCACGTCTGACCAGGTCGCTGCAACGGCGGAACGCAAAAATTGAAAATCGTCTTGACGACTTTCATCGCTTTCCTAATAATGAGTGCGTACTCACTCATAATCAAGTTATATCATAAAGCCTCCGGGATGGGGGCTTTTGTCTGGTCAGGATATGAACCGTGTCACTTTCAGCGTGGTCGCCATCATGTTACTCGCAGCAGCAACGACATTGCCGTTTGTTCTTAATGCCGGTTTTGGTAAGGCGCCGCAGGGGGCACAGCTTAGCCAGGTGGAAGCGTCTCCCCACTACCGGGACGGCCAGTTCCATAACCAGTTGCCCACGCCAGGGTTCACCGGGCAGAAAAATATGCTGGCGGCGTGGTGGGATTTCCTGATGACCAAACGGGAAAACGCCCGTCCCGCGCAACCGCTGCCGCTGGTGAAGACCGATCTGGCGACGCTGCCCCTCGGGCAGGACGTGATGGTCTGGCTCGGCCACTCCTCCTGGTACCTGCAGCTGGCGGGAAAACGCATCCTGATCGACCCGGTGTTCAGCGATTACGCGGCGCCGTTCTCTTTTATCAATAAAGCCTTCCCCGGCGACTATCCGTGGCGGGCGGAAGGGATGCCGGAGATCGATCTGCTGATCATCTCCCACGATCACTACGACCATCTGGATTACGCCACCATTCGCGCCTTACTGCCGAAAATTAAGCGGGTCATTACGCCGCTGGGGGTCGGATCGCATCTGCGCTACTGGGGAATGGACGGGGCACTGATTACCGAAGCGGACTGGCAGCAGGCGGTACCGGCCAGCGACGAGCTCACCGTCCACGTGCTGCCGGCGCGGCACTTTTCCGGCCGTGGGCTGAAGCGTAACCAGACGCTGTGGGCCAGTTTTCTGTTCGTTACCCCGCAGCAAAAGATTTATTACAGCGGCGACAGCGGGTATGGGCCGCACTTTAAAGCGATAGGCGATGAGTTCGGTCCGGTCGATCTGGCGATCATGGAGAACGGGCAGTATGACCAGGACTGGAAATATATCCACATGATGCCGGATGAAACGGCTCAGGCTGCCGACGATCTGCGCGCTCGCGCGGTGCTGCCTGGGCATGCAGGACGATTCGTTTTGGCGAAACACAGCTGGGATGAACCGTATCAACGGCTGGCGGCTGCCAGCGAAGGAAGGGCCTGGCGTCTGCTGACGCCTGTGCAGGGCGAGCCGGTGTGGGTCGCCGATAAGACGCAATCATTTAACGCCTGGTGGCGCTAAGCGCCAGTGCAGTATCAGAGGAGAGAGCATATGACGATTTCCGCTCAGGTGATTGATACTATCGTCGAGTGGATTGATGATAACCTGCATCAACCGCTGCGTATTGATGATATCGCTCGCCATGCCGGGTATTCGAAATGGCATCTGCAACGGCTGTTTTTACAGTACAAAGGGGAGAGCCTGGGGCGCTATATTCGCGAAAGGAAGCTGCTGCTGGCCGCCCGCGATCTGCGCGACACCGATCAGCGGGTCTACGATATCTGCCTCAAGTATGGCTTTGATTCGCAACAGACTTTTACCCGCGTCTTTACCCGGACCTTCAATCAGCCGCCGGGCGCCTACCGCAAAGAGAACCACAGTCGCGCCCACTGAGGCGCGCCTCTCCTGGTTTACCGCTCGAGGGAAAACCAGCGACGCCACACCCAGCGCAGCACCAGATACTCAATGGCGCCCAGCGCTAAGAACCACAGACAAAACAGCACCGTATAGAGCTGGTTGAGATCCATCATATGGAATGTCTCAACCAGCTTTTGCGCCAGCGTCAGGCCCAGCGAAGGTGCGGGCAACAGCAGACAGGAGAGCAGGGCCAGCAGTAAGATCCCGGCGGCGGAGAGCAGCGTTTCCAGTGGATGTTTCATGTCATGTTAATCATCAGTTAAAAAAACATATTGTCCGGTAAAATAATGCTTAACGCAATATGCTTTGTTTTTTTACTCGCTATAACACGACTATTTTAAATATTATCGCCTGCCTTTCGCTCTCATGTTAATTAATCTGAAATAATTTGTAATTAAGTTAATTGCAGCCTGGTGTAAATTAACGTAATTATTATGCCAGCGCTTTTACAAAACTGTAAGTGCTATATCCCACCAGCGTAGCAATGATGATAGCTAACGCGATGTACAGCGCCAGACGGCGCCCGCGGTAGATTCCAAACATATTTTACCTCGTTTAGTTTTGGTTTATTAATATTCTGTAATAGTTGGTTTGTGGAATTAACTTATCACAAAATTTTTATTTTGCGAAAAATTTAGACTTGTATTAGTTCACATTTTTATCGGCATTTTTGCCCTCTTTTACTTCATTGGCCAGGAATGATTTCAGGCTTTCCGACTCACGGAATTTATAAGGAAAATGTAAATTGACCAAGATGAATAACCCAAAGTTTACGACGCCCTCGGGCGACACCGCGCCACGGCAGGTCTGGCAGCAGACCGTTGACGCAGTGCTGGCGCAGACCAAAAGCCAGGCCGCTGGGTTAAGTTCCGCAGACGCCGCCGAGCGCCTGAATACCTGTGGGCCGAACGCGCTGCCGGAAAAGAAAGGCAAACCGGGTTGGCTGCGCTTTCTCGCCCACTTTAACGACGTACTGATTTACGTGCTGCTGGCCGCCGCGGCGCTGACCGCCATCATGGGGCACTGGGTCGATACCCTGGTGATCCTCGGCGTGACGGTGATTAACGCCCTGATCGGTCATATCCAGGAGAGCAACGCCGAAAAATCGCTGCAGGGGATCCGCAACATGCTCTCCAGCGATGCCCGCGTCCAGCGTAACGGCAAGCATGAGACTATCCCGACGCGCGACCTGGTTCCGGGGGATATCGTTATCCTGCGCGCCGGCGACCGCGTGCCGGCGGATATGCGCCTGATTGAAACCCACAACCTGCGGGTGGAAGAGGCGATCCTC
>NZ_GL882716.1:0-1445 GCF_000195655.1 Klebsiella sp. MS 92-3 | reverse complement strand
TGGACTGCACCCCAAAAGTTGGACACCCAACTGAGTAAGGTGCAATTTTATGGCTAAACCAAAGTATTCCCCTGAAACAAAACTGGCTGTGGTTAATCATTATTTGTCCGGTAAAGACGGAGAACAGAGTACAGCCGACCTTTTTGGTATTGAAAGAACATCTGTCCGTCGCTGGGTCAGGGCATGGCAGTTCCACGGTGCAGAAGGCCTGACTGCAAAAAATAATCATTATTCCGATGAATTTAAACTCGTGGTCGTCCGGGCGGTTATCAGTGACCGCCTGACGATGCGTGAAGCGGCTGCCCGGTTTAATCTCTCCGCAGAAATACTTGTCCGGCGCTGGCTCGACGTGTACAACGATGCCGGAGCGGAAGGTCTTTTAAACATGCAATGCGGACGGCCCGGACAAATGACAAAGCCAAAAAATATCCCACCACTGACAGATAAAGAGCTGGAAAAACTCTCCCCCGAAGAGCTCAGGGCCGAACTGCGTTATCTGCGGGCAGAGAATGCCTATCTAAAAAAGTTGAAAGCCTTGGTTCAGAGCGAAAAAAATGGCAAAAAGCCCTGATAATCAGTGAACTAAGGCATGAACACGCTCTGCGGGACCTTCTGCGGGCGGCCGGTATGTCCCGTAGCACGTGGTATTACAATATGAATGCACTGAAGCAAGGGGACAGATATGCGGGTCTTAAAGAGAACATCAGGAAGATATACCACTATCACAAAGGTCGTTATGGCTACCGCAGGATCACGCTCGCACTGAGAAAACAGGGGCTGCGGATAAACCATAAAACAGTGCAGCGGCTGATGGCAGAACTGTCACTCCGGTCTGTGATAAGGGCGAAAAAATATCGTGCCTGGAAAGGGAGAACGGGCGAGGCCGCGCCCAATATCCTGAGCCGGAACTTCGGTGCGTCAAAAGCCAACGAAAAATGGGTAACAGATGTGACAGAGTTCCCGGTACAGGGAAAAAAGCTTTACCTGTCGTCAGTTCTCGATCTGTTTAACCGGGAGGTTATCGCCTACAGCCTGTCGGAAAGGCCGGTGATGGAGATGGTGAATACGATGCTGGACGGTGCGTTCCCGAAGCTCAGACCGGGAGATGCTCCGCTGCTGCACTCGGATCAGGGCTGGCATTACAGGATGAGGAGCTATCAGGAACGTTTAAAGGCGCATGGGATGACGCAGAGTATGTCGCGTAAAGGAAACTGCCTGGATAATGCAGTGATGGAAAACTTCTTCGGGACCCTGAAATCGGAGTGTTTTTATCTGAGGGAGTTCAGGAGTGTCAGTGCGCTAAGAAAAGCCGTAGAGGACTATATCCATTACTACAACAACGAGCGGATAAGCCTGAAATTAAAAGGCCTGAGTCCGGTAGAGTACCGAACCCAGGCTCTGAGAGCCGCTTAATATGAACCATCCAACTTTATGGGGTCAGTCCA
>NZ_GL882715.1:76605-92780 GCF_000195655.1 Klebsiella sp. MS 92-3 | reverse complement strand
GCAGAAGATCAACCGGGAGCGCAATCTGCCGGGAATTAACATAGAAGTTGTAGCCCTGCTAAACATAGTGCGAGCAGGGGAATTTACGGTTGTGCCGTTATTTCTGTAGCCCTGCTAAGCGCAGTGCGAGCAGGGAAAATCCCGGATGGCGGCGCGTGGTGCCTTATCCGGGCTACAAAAGCGTCAAAACCACGCCTTAACCTCCGACGCCGTGGCCCATTAACGCCAGCGCGTGGCTGATGATGGTCTGGCGGTTGACCGCCTGTAAACGCGGATCGCTGTGAATGCGTGAAAATGGCACCAGCACCAGGCTAATCACCGTGGTAAACAGCAGCTCCGGCGACAGCGCCGGATTGATCTTGCCCTCCAGCTGCCAGCGACGCACCGTCTCCAGCATCACCTGAAAACGCTCCTCGCCGAAGCGGGCATCCATATGCTGACGCAGGATCGGCATCTCGCCGATGATCTCCTGCATCCACAGCGGCGCAAACCAGGCGTTTTTCTCCGCCATATGCGCCAGCGTCTCGACCATCATCGTCAGCGCCAGCACCGGATCCTGCGGATGATCGACAAAGATGCGGCTGATGTGATTGCGCAGCGGCATAAAGCGCTCCTCAATCAGCTGAGTCACCAGCGCATCCCGCGAGCTGAAGTAGTAATGCAGCATCGCCGGCGTCACCCCGGCCTCTTTGGCGATGGCGTTCAACGATACGCGGCCCGCCCCGTCGCGGGCAAACAGCGTCAGGGCGATGTCCATCAACTGTTCGCGGTTGGCGGTACCCGGTTTTTTACCGCGCGGCCGACCCGGGCGGCGGGGAGCATCCTGATCCTTTTGTGCTGTCATGATATGGCGATCTCTTGACCCGACTCATTCTTTCACTAAATATTAATTATGCATTTAATTAATTTCAAGAGAGCGTTGTAATGACTTCTCAAGTCGCTAACCCACCGGTGCAGTCGATACGCCTGCTGTTCAGCGCATTGCTGCTGGTGATGCTGCTTTCAGCGCTGGATCAGACCATTGTCTCCACCGCGCTGCCGACGATTGTCGGCGAACTGGGCGGGCTGGACAAGCTTTCCTGGGTGGTCACCGCCTATATCCTCAGCTCCACCATCGCGGTGCCGCTGTACGGTAAATTTGGCGATCTGTTCGGCCGCAAAATCGTGCTGCAGGTGGCGATTGGGCTGTTTCTCGTCGGCTCCGCGCTCTGCGGGCTGGCGCAGAATATGACCCAACTGGTGCTGATGCGCGGCCTGCAGGGGCTCGGCGGCGGCGGCCTGATGGTGATCAGCATGGCGGCGGTCGCCGACGTCATCCCGCCCGCCAACCGCGGCCGCTATCAGGGGCTGTTCGGCGGCGTTTTCGGCCTGGCGACGGTGATCGGCCCGCTGATCGGCGGTTTTCTGGTGCAGCACGCCTCCTGGCGCTGGATCTTCTATATCAACCTGCCGCTCGGCCTGTTCGCGCTGCTGGTGATCGGCGCGGTATTCCACAGCAGCAATAAACGCAGCCAGCATCAGATTGACTGGCTGGGGGCGATTTATCTCAGCATGGCGCTGCTGTGCATCATCCTGTTTACCTCGGAAGGGGGCAGCGTCCATGCGTGGAATGACCCGCAGCTGTGGTGCATTCTGGCCTTCGGCATCGTGGGGATCATCGGCTTTATTTACGAAGAACGGATGGCCGCCGAGCCGATTATTCCGCTGGCGCTGTTCCGCAACCGCAGCTTCCTGCTGTGCAGCCTGATCGGCTTCGTCATCGGCATGTCGCTGTTCGGGTCAGTCACCTTCCTGCCGCTCTATCTGCAGGTGGTGAAGGAGGCGACGCCCACCGAGGCCGGGTTACAGTTAATCCCGCTGATGGGCGGCCTGCTGCTGACCTCGATTATCAGCGGGCGGATTATCAGCCGTACCGGTAAATATCGCCTGTTTCCGATCCTCGGCACCCTGCTCGGCGTGACCGGCATGGTACTGCTGACCCGCATTACCATTCACTCGCCGCTGTGGCAGCTGTACCTGTTTACCGGCGTGCTGGGAGCGGGTCTGGGGCTGGTGATGCAGGTGCTGGTCCTGGCGGTGCAGAATGCGATGCCGGCGCAGATGTACGGCGTCGCCACCTCCGGCGTGACCCTGTTCCGCTCGATTGGCGGCTCCATCGGCGTGGCGCTGTTTGGCGCGGTGTTCACGCACGTGCTGCAGAGCAACCTGCAACAACTGCTGCCGGAAGGCGCGGTGCTGCCGCCGGGAATGAATCCGGTGGCGGTCCAGCACCTGCCCGCGGATATCCGCCTCGACTACCTCGACGCCTTCGGCGCGGCGATCCACGCGGCGTTTCTGATGGCGGCCGGCATTATGGCGGTGGCGTTTGTCCTCTCATGGCTGTTAAAGGAGGCGCCGCTGAAGACCGCGACGCATTAAGCGGCCCCGGCGATGTGCAGCAGTGCCTGACGCAGCGCCGGTGCGGCAAAATCGATAAATTTGCGCAGCTTAAGCGGCGCCAGATCCCGAGCGGTATACAGCAAATGGACCGGCGCCGGATCCGGCTCGACGTTTTCCAGCAGCAGACGGAGCTCCCCGTGGCGCAGGCCATCCAGCGCCTGATAATGCAGTAAGCGGGCCACCCCCACCCCCAGCCGCGCGGCATCGGCGGCGCTCTCCGGCGTGGTAACGGATAGCACCGGCGGCAGGTTAATCAGCTGGTCCTCCCGCTCAGCGGCGCGAAAGCGCCAGCCGCGATAGGGCATCGGCGATTCAATGCGGATGATCGGCAGCGCCGCCAGATCGCGCGGCCGCTGCGGCTCGCCGTATTTCGCCAGCAGCGCCGGATGGGCGCAGGCCACAATCCGCATGGTGCCGAGGCGGGTGGCCACCATGCTGCTGTCCGCCAGGTCGCCAATCCGCACCGCCAGATCGACATGGTCGCTCACCAGGTCGGCATTGCGATCGCTGAGCAGCAAACGGACGCGAATTAGCGGGTAGCGGGCGATAAATTCACTGATTACCGGAAGAACGTGCTGGCGTCCAAACATCGTCGGCGCGGAGATCACCAGCTCGCCCTTCGGTTCCTGATATTCGCCCGTCGCCTGGCGTTCGGCGTTTTCCACCTCCTCAAGGATCCGCCGCGCGGCGGCAACATAATCGACCCCGGCGTCGGTGAGCGTCAGTTTGCGGGTGGTTCGCGCCAGCAGGCGTACGCCCAGCGCGCTCTCCAGTTCGCCAATATGGCGGCTGACGGTGGTCAACGGCATATTCAGCGCCCGCGCTGCCGCCGACATGCTCCCCAGCTCGGTCACTTTCACCAGCAGCGCCATCGCGCTTAATCGATCCATTATTCTCCCGTTTTGCGGAAAGATGATTGCCACTTTACCCGTATTATCATTCTTCACAGTACAGTCCATGATGGCGCCAGACAACAGGAGGCGCTATGGCAGCAACCTTTCTCGATATCGCTATCACCCCGGACGTGATGGATGTGCAGCATGAAATGGGCAGCGACTCGCTGTGGCAAACGCCGCGCAGTCGCCGCCAGGCCGACCGCTTCGGCGACAGCGAAGCGGGGATGATCGCCACCCGCGACAGCTTTTATCTGGCGACGGTGTCGCAGAGCGGCTGGCCCTACATTCAGCATCGCGGCGGCCCGCCGGGGTTTCTGCATCTGCTGGATGACACCACCCTGGCGATGGCCGATTTCGGCGGTAACCGCCAATACATTACTACCGGCAATCTGCGCGGCAGCGACCGGGCCTGCCTGTTTTTGATGGATTATCCGCGCCGTGCCAGGCTGAAAATCTACGCCACCGTCGAGGTCCTGGCGGCAGAGGACCACCCGCAGCTGCTGGCGCAGGTGGCGCCGGCCAACTATCGCGCCCGCATTGAACGTCTGTTTCTTTTTCATTTGCAGGCGTTTGACTGGAACTGCCCGCAGCACATTACGCCGCGCTACAGCGCGCAGCAGGTGGCGGAGTACAGCCAGAACCTGCAGCAACGTATTCATGACCTGGAGCAGGAGAATCAGCGCCTGCAGCAGCAATTAGCCCGTATAGGAGAGTAAGCATGACCGAACAACGTCCCCCGTTACCGCCGTTTACCCGCGACAGCGCTATCCAGAAGGTCCGCGCCGCGGAAGATGGCTGGAACAGCCGCGATGCGGAAAAAGTCGCCCTGGCCTACACCGTGGATAGCGAATGGCGCAACCGCAGCGAATTTGTCCACGGTCGGGGGCAAATTGTTGAGTTCCTGCAGCGAAAATGGCGCAAGGAGCAGCAATACCGGCTGATTAAGGAGCTGTGGGCATGGCAGGAGAATCGCATTGCCGTGCGCTTCGCCTATGAGTGGTGCGACGACAGCGGCAACTGGTTTCGCTCGTATGGCAATGAGAACTGGGAGTTTGATAAGCATGGACTGATGCAGACGCGCTACGCCTGCATCAACGATCTGCCAATTAGCGAAAGCGAGCGCCTGTTCCACTGGCCGCAGGGGCGCCGCCCGGACGATCATCCGGGGCTCAGCGATCTGGGGCTGTAAAACCGGCGCTGCGCGACGGATTAATCGGCTTTCGGGAAGTCGACTACCGTGTCGTTAACCCGGTTCACCATGTTGGTGAACAGGATGGCGCTGATGGCGCTGATAATCTCAATCACCTGCTGGTCGCTAAAACCGGCGTTGCGCAGCGCGGCGACGTCGGCTTCCGGCAGCGTACCGGTGGTGGTCACCAGGGTCTGCGCGAATTTCACCAGCGCATCAAGCTGCGCCTCTTCCGCATACTCCCCGCGGCGCAGGGCATGGATCTGCTCGCTGCTGAAGCCGGCTTTTTTCGCCATCAGGGTGTGCGCGGCCAGGCAGTAGTCACAGCCGGTGGCTTCGCTGACCGACAGATTAATCGCCTCCAGCTGTTGGGCGCTGAGGCTGCCTTTATGGAGCATCGCATTGTGCGCCAGCGCCTGCTGCAGCGCCGCCGGCGAGTGGCCGCCGATGGTCAGGTAGGCGTTCGGCACTTTGCCCATCGCTTTTTTGATCCCGGCGAAAATATCGGCGGCTTTGCCGGTGGCGTCTTGTTCACGGATATCTGCTAAACGGCTCATGGTTAACTCCTGTTGTTATCGAGGGTGTGTTGGCAATGGGGTCATCTTAGGCGCTTGCCGCATGCTAGACTGGCGGTCTTCGTCTCACCTTTTTGTCTTATCGTCTCAGGAGAAGCATGGACAGTCTCAGTCATCTGCTGGCGCTGCTGGCGCCGCGCTGCGAAGTGAACCTGCACTGTCGCTTCGGCGGCCGCTGGCAGGCCGGGCACCAGCAAATGCGCAGCGGCGTGGTGCCCTGGCACGTGGTGCTGCGCGGCGAGGGGCGGCTCAACGTCGGCGGCCAGACTCATCACCTGCGCGCGGGAGATGTCGTCCTCCTGCCCCACGGTTCGCCGCACCTGATGGAGAGCCTGGTGGAGTGGGGCCAGGTGCTGCCGGTGGCGCACCGGTTTAACGGCACGGTGACGGAAATGCGCGCCGGCCCGGCGGAGGGGGCGCTGGAGATGCTGTGCGGCGAATTCTATTTTGGTCCGCACGTCAGCTGGCTGTTCAGTGAAGCATCGACGCTGATCCATCTCCATACCGATGCGCGTGAAGACTGCCCGGAGCTGGACGCGCTGCTTAATATACTGGTGCGCGAGAGCCTGGCGCAGCGTCCCGGCGGCAGCGCTATCGTGCGCAGCCTCGGCGATACGCTGCTGGTGCTCCTGCTGCGCATGCTGCTTGGCGAGCAACAGCCGCCCGGCGGGCTGCTGCGCCTGATGAGCGATGAACGCCTGATGCCGGCGGTGCTGGCGGTGATGGCGACCCCGGAGCAACCGTGGACGCTGGAGAGTATGGCCGCCCGTGCCTTTCTGTCGCGGGCCACCTTCGCCCGTCATTTTGCCCGCGTTTATCACCTGACGCCGCAGGCGTGGCTGTCGCAGCTGCGAATGGCGCTGGCCGCCCGGCTGCTGCGCCTGGAGCGTCAGACCAACCTCGAGGTCATTGCCGAACGCTGCGGCTTTCAGTCGCTGGCGTCCTTCTCGAAGCGCTTCAAAATGCGCTATGGCGTGACGCCGGGCGAGTGGCGCCGGGGCTAGCGCCTCGCGTTTCGCGAAGGTGATTTTATTTCCAGTTGCGTGGTTTGCTGTTTATTACCCGACCCGAAAGTCGCTATAGTTTTGTACGAAAAAAACAATGACATTCAGGACAGACAGGGTGAAGAGGATGAGATTACGTTTACGGGCCGCCGCCGCGGTAATGCTGGCGGGTCTGGCGCTGGTCGGCTGCGACCAAAAGGGTAATGAAGCGAAGCACATTAAGGTCGGTGTGATTAACGGCGCCGAGCAGGATGTAGCGGAAGTGGCGAAGAAGGTGGCCAAAGAGAAGTACGGTCTGGAGGTCGAGCTGGTGGGGTTCAGCGGCTCGCTGCTGCCCAACGAGTCGACCAACGCCGGGGATCTGGACGCCAACGTCTTCCAGCATCGGCCTTTCCTTGAGCAGGACAACAAAGCGCATAATTATCATCTGGTGGCGGTCGGGAATACCTTCGTCTTCCCGATGGCCGGCTATTCGCGCAAGATCAAGTCAGTCGCCGAACTGAAAGACGGCGCGACGATCGCTATCCCCAACGATCCGACCAACCTCGGGCGGGCGCTACTGCTGCTGCAAAAAGAGAAGCTGATTACCCTCAAAGCCGGGACCGGCCTGCTGCCGACGGCGGTGGATATCACCGACAACCCGCATAACCTGAAGATCATGGAGCTGGAAGGGGCGCAACTGCCGCGCGTACTCGACGATCCCAAAGTCGACGTGGCTATCATCAGCACCACCTACCTGCAGCAAACCGGGCTGTCGCCGGTTCGTGACGGCATCTTTATCGAAGATAAAAACTCGCCCTACGTGAACATCATCGTGACCCGGGAAGACAATAAAGACGCGCAAAACGTGAAGGAGTTTATGCAGTCGTATCAGTCGCCGGAGGTGGCGAAGGCGGCAGAGACTATCTTCAACGGCGGCGCGGTGCCTGGCTGGTAAGCCAACACACAGGGAGAGGTGCGTATGGTACGCCAACGGCAGGCTGACCTGCTGCTGATTGCCGCGACGGTGATTGCCGCCTGCGGCTGGATATTTTCCCGCGAGGCGATCGCCGGCATGCCGGTGTTCGCGTTTCTTGGGCTGCGTTTTTTCTTCGCCGCGCTGCTTCTGCTGCCGTTCTGCCGCGGTTTTCGCCCGCAAAAGCAGCACTGGCCAAAACTCATCATCAGCGGACTCTGGTTTGCGCTCAACCTCTGCCTGTGGATCTATTCGGTCTCCACGACGGCGTCGCTCGGCGAAGGGGCGTTTATCATGAGCCTGTCGATGATGTTCGTCCCGCTGACCGCGTGGGTGATGATGAAGGTGCGCCCGCCGCGCGCCTGGTGGGAGTGCCTGCCGATCGCGGTGGTAGGCCTGGGGCTGCTCAGTCTGCATATGCCGATAGCCTTCCACCCCAGTCAGGGCTGGTTTTTGCTGACGGCGCTGGTGCAGTCGATCTGGTTCTGTTACACCAGCCGCTGCGCGCGTGAAGTACCGCTGATCCCCCTGACCACCGTGCAGCTGGCGATCACCGGTATCGTCGGGTTGACCATCCCCGCTGCCGTTGAACGCTGGGACCAGCCGATGACCCTGCCGACTCTCGGCTGGTTGGTGGCCAGCATTGTCATCGCTACCAGCCTGCGCTTCGGTCTGCAGATGAAGGGGCAGAAGTACGCGGCGGTGGCCAGCGCGGCGATCATCATGGTGCTCGAACCGCTGCTGACGGTCATTGCCGCCGCGCTGTGGTACGGCGAACAGCTGCCGCTGCAGAAGATTATCGGCGGCGTGCTGATCCTCGTGGCCCAGCTGTGGTTCCGCTGGCGGATGCTTAAGCCGTAAGCGAGCCGCTTCGCCGCTGCGCCATCAGCTGCAGCAGCGGCACCAGCGACAGCCCGTCCGGCATCTCGCCGCGGGCGATCAGCTGGTTTATCTCGTCGAAGGTAAACCAGCCGGTCTCCATCACCTCATCCTGATCTGCATCCATCCCCACCCAGCGTAAACCGGTGGCCAGCCAGGTGATAAACAACTGATCGCTGCTGCCGTAGGAGGGGTTAAAGCGAATGATCTCCTCAACGCGTTGCGCCTGCCAGCCGGTCTCTTCCCGCAGCTCGCGCAGTGCGGCGACCGCCGGGTCTTCCCCTTCATCGACGCCGCCAGAGGGGATCGCCCACACCACCTTATCGATCAGGTAGCGGTAGTGGCGAATCAGCAGCACTTTCTCATCCTGGATGGCCACAATCCCCACCGCCGGGCGCGGGTAATGAATGGAATAAAAGTCGCGGCGCTCGCCGGGGGCGACATCAATACCCACCTTACGCATGCTGAACCACGGCGTCTCGGCGATGACCTGCGGGTCGTGCATATCGGCGGCGGTCAGTTTCATTTTCATCCTGCCACTCCTGTCAAAAATTGAGCCTTAAGAACAACATAGCCGGAGGCGGATGGCAACCGTCGCAGGTTGGCCCGATTTCAACGATCATTGCCCAAACGCCCCTGTTGAGCCAGGCGGGGACTCAGTACGATGTTCGTCAGATGACCCCAGAGGAATGCCAACATGAACATCACCCACATCCGTAATGCGACCCAGATTATTCACTACGCCGGGAAAAGATTTCTCATCGATCCGATGCTGGCGGACAAAGGCGCCTGGCCGGGTTTTCCGGGCACCGCGCGCAGCGAACTGCGCAATCCGCTGGTTGAGCTGCCGTTTTCCCGCGATAAAATTGTCGACGTTGACGCGGTGATCGTCACCCATACCCATGACGATCACTGGGACGCGGCGGCGATCGCCGCGATCCCGAAAACCCTGCCGGTGTTCGTCCAGCATGAGGCCGACGCCGCGCTGCTGCGCAGCCAGGGATTTCAGGATCTGCGCCTGCTGTCGGCAGACAGCGAATTTGCCGGCGTGCGCCTGCAGAAAACCACCTCCGGCCAACACGGCAGCGACCGGACCTACGCGGTGCCGGCGATGGCTGAACGCCTGGGCGAGGCCTGCGGCGTGGTGTTTCGCCATCCGCAGGAGAAGACGCTGTGGCTGGTGGGGGATACTATCTGGCGCGATGACATTGCAGCCGACCTGCTGAAGCTGCGCCCGGACGTGGTGGTCCTCAACGCCGGCTACGCCCACGTCATCGGCTTTGGCCCGATTATCATGGGCAAGGAAGATCTCCTGAACGTGCACTTCACCCTGCCGGAAGCAAAAATCATGGCTATCCACCTCGAGGCGGTCAACCACTGCCTGGTGAGCCGGGAAGAGATGCGCCAGTATGCGCTGGATAATCAGATTGCCGATGTGGTTTCTATCCCGCAGGATGGAGAAACCGTCGTTTATTAACATGCGTAAGGGGAAGGGACGATGAAACTCACCGACGTGGCGATTGTCGCTGTAGAGGGCTTTAGCCCGTTTCACTACGCCGTCCCCTGCATGCTGTTTGGCGATTCGGTTTCGGAAATCAAACGCTTTAATCTGCACATTTGCGCCGAGCGGCCGGGGCTGCTGCGCGCCCGCGATGGTTTTGCGCTGTACGCCACCGGCGATTATGCCGCGCTGGAACAGGCGGATATCGTGGTGGTGCCTTACTGGGGCGAGGTCGATCGACGTCCGCCGCAGGCGCTGCTTGATAGCCTGGTGCGGGCCCGGGATAACGGCGCGGAGATTGTCGGCCTGTGCCTCGGCGCGTTCGTCCTCGGCTACGCCGGGCTGCTGGACGGCAGGCGAGCGGCGACTCACTGGGAGTTCGAGCAGGATTTCCAGCGCCGGTTTCCGCAGGTGCAGCTGGATATCAACGCCCTGTACGTCGACGACCAGCGGATCATTACTTCGGCGGGCACCGCGGCGGCGCTGGACTGTTGCCTCTACATCATCCGCCAGCGTTTCGGCAGCCTCGCGGCCAACCAGATCGCCCGGCGGATGATTGTTTCGCCGCACCGCGAGGGCGGCCAGGCGCAGTTTATCGCCCAGCCGGTGCCGAAAAACACCCGCGATGCGCGAATCAACTGCCTGCTGGATTATCTGCAGCAGCATATTGCCGAGCCGCACAGTCTCGATTCGCTGGCCCGGGTGGTGGCGATGAGCCGCCGTACCCTGACCCGCCACTTCGCCCGGGCAACCGGGATGAGCATTACCGACTGGCTGACCGCCGAACGTCTGCGCCGCAGCCAGGCTCTGCTTGAGGCGGGCGATCTGCCGGTCGAGCAGGTGGCGGAGGCGGTGGGCTATCTTTCAGCGGTCACCTGGCGCCAGCAGTTTAAAGCGCGCTTTGGCGTCAGCCCGACGGAATGGCGGCGTACCTTTCGTCGCGGCGCTTAGCCGGCGAGGGTCGCACTATCGATCACGAAGCGGTATTTCACGTCACCCTTGACCATTCTTTCCCAGGCTTCGTTGATCTCATCGCCGCGGATCAGTTCGATATCGGCGACGATGCCGTGTTCGGCGCAGAAGTCGAGCATCTTCTGAGTTTCCGGAATACCGCCGATCATCGAGCCGGCAATCGACCGGCGGCGGAAGATCAGATTGAACACTTCCGGCGACGGATGCGGCGTGGCCGGGGCGCCAACCAGCGTCATGGTACCATCGCGTTTCAGCAGCGTGGTGAAGGCATCGAGATTGTGCGGCGCCGCCACGGTGTTGAGGATGAAGTCGAAGCTTTTGACGTGGGCCGCCATTTCGTCTTCATTGCGCGACACCACTACGTCATCGGCGCCCAGCGCTCTGGCCGCATTACGCTTGGATTCGGAGGTGGTAAAGGCCACCACGTGGGCCCCCATGGCGTGGGCCAACTTGATCCCCATATGCCCGAGGCCGCCGATGCCGACCACGCCGACTTTTTTACCCGGCCCGACGTGCCAGTGGCGCAGCGGCGAGTATGTCGTGATCCCGGCGCACAGCAGCGGCGCGACGGCGGCCAGCTGCGCTTCGGGATGGGTTATCCGCAGCACGTAGCGTTCATTGACCACGATCTGCTGTGAATAACCGCCAAGCGTGTGTCCCGGCGCGTCCTGGGTCGGCCCGTTATAGGTCAGCACCATGTGGTCGCAGTAGTTTTCCAGCCCCTCGGCGCACTCTTCGCACTGTTGACAGCTATCGACCATACAGCCGACGCCCACCAGATCGCCGACGGCGTAGCGCGAGACGGCGTTGCCGACCGCGGTCACCCGACCCACAATTTCATGCCCCGGCACGCAGGGATACAGCGTTCCTGCCCATTCCGATCGCGCCTGGTGGAGATCGGAGTGGCAGACGCCGCAGTAAGCGATGGCGATCTGTACATCCTGCGGCCCCGGGTCGCGGCGGGTGATGGCCATTGATTCCAGCGGCTGGCTGGCGGAGTAGGTACCAATAGCGTTGATCAGCATAGCGAAACCTCTTCTTGATGAATGGACTCAATAGAACGGGAGGGGAATGCGGGTGGTCAGTGGCATCGATAAGCGTAGCCTGGACTGGCCGAGATGCGAGGGGGAAAGCGGTAGAGAAACCCTCAGGCGCGGCGTTAGCCAGCGCAGTAAATAATAAGGTGGCCTTATCTTTATCGCCGCTAAGCCTTATAGGTAATTAAGGCTCATCGTATTTTTTATTCCTGTAAAATAGAGATAAATAGTTATTGCAGATAATGATGCTTACACTCTTTTTATCCTCGTAACGTCTTGTCTTTTATTCGTTAATTCACCTGTTGATACTATGATTCTCAACGAATCACTTTTTCAACCTGACCTGATGGCATAAAAACCATGTCGATCCCTGCAGCCAGCCTCTCTACTGACCAGGCGTTACCGTCTTTTTATTACGGAAGACAGACAAAGCCGTTATTCGCGGTGGAATCCCTGTTATCTGCGTTCCTGCCCGCCAGCTCACCCTTTGCGCTGCCGCGATCGACCTATTATCGTTTTCCGCCGACCCAGGCTGAATCCGGATTAATTCTGCTCGAAGAGGGGATTGCCTCGCTATGCCATGCGGAAAACAACATGGTGATATCAACGATATTTGCCCCTTCGCTATTGGGATTAATCGATGGTTACGGCGTCTTTAACGGTATTCCGGAAAAACACCACTGCTCTCTGTTTGCTGAGACAGATTTGCGCGGACGCTGGATAGGACACCAGGCCGCGGTCGAGATCCTCAATGCGCAAAACCTGTGGCAGGAGATGGCCCATGTTCTGGCGCAGCGGCTGATGGTGTTGAGCATGCGTTCGCAGGAGATGGTGGGGGTGGATTCTTATCCGATGGTGCGAACCCTGCTAACAGAGCTGGCGGACTACCCGGAGGAGTATCGTCGCCAAATTAATGCGTTAAGCTTTATACAGCGCCGCACCAACCTGTCGCGCAGCCGTGTTATGTCGATTCTGGCAGAGCTGCGCAAAGGTGGTTACATTACGGTCCATCGCGGGGTGCTGGAAAAGATAACCCGCACGCTTCCCGCCCACTTTTAAACCCGCGCGGCGGAGGGGCGTGATTTTCCCACCCCTCGTCAGCCGGTGGGCTAAGGCTCAACCGGCGTCAGAAAGTCCAGCCGCAGCGGCTCAGCCAGCAGAGACTCCATCTGCGTCATAAACGCCTGAAAATAGGGCATCGCGACATGGGCATCGAGGGCGTCCTGTCCCTGCCACGCCTCGCGCATATAGAAGGTGTCCGGCGCGTCGCGCAGCTGAAACAGGGCATAGTCGAGGTTGCCCGGCTCCTGTCTCGTCGGCAGGAGCAGCGCCTGCAGGGCCTGACGCAGGGCGTCCGTTTGGCCCGGTTTCGCCTTGAGCACGGCGATAAGCGATATCATCTTAAAACCCCTCCAGCACGATCTTGCCGACGGCGCGTCCGGTTTCCAGCTGGCGATGCGCTTTCTGCAGATTGGCGGCGGTGATGGCGCCGTAGTGTTCGCCAAGGGTGGTTTTGATAGTGTGGTTGTCGATCAGCGCCGCCACGCGGGTGAGCAGCTGATGCTGGGCGATCATATCATCCGTCTCAAACATTGAACGGGTGAACATAAATTCCCAGTGCAGGGACAGGCTTTTCGCTTTCAGCGGCACCACGTCCAGGGTCTCCGGGTCATCAATCAGCGCCAGCTTGCCCTGCGGGGCGAGGGCGTCGATCAGCGCGTTGAAGTGCTGCTCGGTATTGGTCAGGCTGGCGACATGGGTTACCGACGTGATACCAATGCGCGCCAGCTCGTCGGCGAGCGGCTTGCTGTGATCGATCACATGGTGCGCGCCCGCCTCGCGGACCCACTGCTGGCTCTCGGGACGCGAGGCGGTGCCGATCACCGTCATGGCGGTCAGTTTACTGGCCAGCTGGGTCAGGATAGACCCCACGCCGCCCGCCGCGCCGACGATTAGCAGCGTGTCGCCCGCATTGCCGCCTTCCTCAACGCCGAGACGGTGAAACAGCAGCTCCCAGGCGGTGATCGCCGTCAGCGGCAGCGCGGCGGCGGAGGCATTATCGAGGGTGCGCGGTTTGTGCGCCACCAGGCGCTCATCCACCAGCTGATATTCACTGTTGCTGCCGGCCCGGCCCAGCGCGCCGGCGTACCAGACCTCGTCCCCGGGCGCGAACAGCGTCACTTCCTCACCGACGGACTGCACCACGCCAACGGCGTCCCAGCCCAGCACCCGCGGCGTGTCGCCCTGAAAGCCGGCGCGCACTTTGGTGTCTACCGGATTGACCGAGATAGCCTTCACAGCGACCAGCAGATCACGCCCGTGGGCGGTGGGGATCGGCAGGTCGATCTCGGTTAAAGAAGGGATGTTGTTGCCGTCAGCGGCGGCTTGAGTAATGGCGATAGCTTTCATAACTGCTCCGGTCTGTGATTCGGGTGAATGAAAAGATGGAGCCATCGTAGACCGCTGCCGGGAGGGGAAAAACGGGCTAACGGCAATAACAGTTATATGCAGAAAGTGAAAATCAGCCCACCTGATAGAAGTCGAGCATCACCCCATCCTGGGTCCGGCCACCGGCGCAGATAAACAGCGAGGTGGTTAGCCAGCTGAGCGCGGGAGCATCCACCTCAAAGGTGGGCACGGTGCGAAAATAGATGGCTTCTGGCGGAATATCGCTAAAAAAGCGCATATCGTCGGCGAAAAGCTGGTCATGATACTGGGCCGGCACCCGGCGGATGCCATTGTTTTCCACATAGACCGTGCCTTCCGCCACCTGCAGGGCATAGCGGGCGGACAGCCTGCAGGTGCCGTCGGGTTCGATTATCTGGCTGTCGACGCCGCCGGGTAATACGTGGCCGCGAAGTTGACCCGAGACGCTGCCGCCGACAATCGGGATCAGCTGGCGCTTACCGGTCTGCGGGCTGCGGGAGACGATTATCGGTTTATCAACCTGGATGGTAATGGAAAAACAGTGTCTGAGTTCGGGGGTCATTATGGCTCTCCTGTTTCGGTTGCTAACGGCACGCGGCCACCGCGCCAGTGTAACGGGTTTGCGAGAGACAAAATAACGCAGGGTTTGGATAAAAATGATTGGCTGGGATGATGAGTTTGGGGGGCTCAGGTTGGTAGGGAGTGGCTGTGGGGGAGCAGGGGCAAACTGGCGGAAGATCACAGGAGTTGAACCTGCCCGGGACCGCTGGCGGCCCCAACTGGATTTGAAGTCCAGCCACCTCACCGGAGATGACGATCTTCCGCGCCTCGATTGCTACATGGAGGCGGGGCGCATTATAGCTACTTTCAGCCGTTTACCACATACCTAAACGCACTTTTTTACTGTTAAAACTGGACTTTACAGAACAGTCCTGGACAAATCCTCACAAAATCCGTGAGTTACACTTTTTCACTCCCTGATTCCCTACCAAGATCACAGAAAACAAGAAACGTAATCTGATAACGAGATATCGCAATTCATCTTAGTGCGGCAAAGGTTTACAAAAACCGTAACCGGTACCAACCCTCGGTGCCGCTAAGGGAATAGTGCGCATATGAAAGATCACATTTTGTCCGTCAAAGAGAAAATTGGTTATGGCATGGGTGATGCCGCCAGCCACATTATTTTTGATAACGTCATGTTGTACATGATGTTTTTTTACACCGATATTTTTGGTATCCCCGCCGGCTTTGTCGGCACCATGTTCCTGCTGGCGCGCGCGCTGGACGCGATTTCCGACCCGTGTATGGGTCTGCTTGCCGACCGTACCCGCAGCCGCTGGGGTAAGTTCCGCCCATGGATCCTCTTCGGCGCTATCCCGTTCGGCCTCGTCTGCGTGCTGGCCTACAGCTCGCCGGATTTAAGCCACAACGGCAAGCTGATCTACGCCGCCGTGACCTACACGCTGCTGACCCTGCTCTACACCGTGGTGAATATCCCTTACTGCGCGCTGGGCGGCGTGATCACCGACAACCCGACGCAGCGCATTTCGCTGCAGTCCTGGCGCTTCGTGCTGGCGACGGCGGGGGGCATGCTCTCCACCGTGCTGATGATGCCGCTGGTCAACTTTATCGGCGGCGAAGACAAAGCGCTCGGCTTCCAGGGGGGCATCGCGGTGCTGTCGGTGATCGCCTTCCTGATGCTGGCCTTCTGCTTCTTTACCACCAAAGAGCGTGTCGAAGCGCCGCCGAGCAGTACCTCGATGCGTGAAGACCTGCGCGATATCTGGCGCAATGACCAGTGGCGGGTGGTCGGCGTGCTCACCATCCTCAATATCCTCGCGGTCTGCGTTCGCGGCGGCGCGATGATGTATTACACCACCTGGATCATGGGCTCGGCGGCGCTGTTCACCGCCTTCCTCACGACCTACTGCGTCGGCAACCTGATTGGCTCGGCGCTGGCGAAACCGCTGACCGACTGGAAATGCAAAGTCAGCGTCTTCTGGTGGACCAACGCCCTCCTGACGGTGCTCAGCGTGGCGATGTTCTTCGTACCGATGGACGCCGAAATCACCATGTTTGTCTTTATCTTCGTCATTGGCGTACTGCACCAGCTGGTGACGCCAATCCAGTGGGTAATGATGTCCGACACCGTCGACTACGGCGAATGGTGTAACGGCAAACGCCTGACCGGCATCAGCTTCGCCGGTACCCTGTTTGTGCTCAAGTTAGGGCTGGCGCTGGGCGGCGCGCTGATCGGCTGGATGCTGGCCGGGGGGGGGGGGGGGGGGGGGGCGGGGG
>NZ_GL882715.1:55410-76525 GCF_000195655.1 Klebsiella sp. MS 92-3 | reverse complement strand
GGGGGGGGGGGGGGGGGGGGGGGGGGGGGTAGCGCCCCCCCCCGCTAAAACCCAGAACAGCGCCACCCTCACCATCATTATCGCCTTGTTCACCCTCGTTCCGGCGGTGTGCTACCTGCTGAGCGCGGTGATCGCCAAACGCTACTACACGCTGAAAACGCCGTTCCTGAAAAAAATGATGGCCGAGCTGGCCGAGGGCGCGCGTCGCAACGAACAAGATTTCACCGCCGCCCCGATCGACAAAGAATGGCAAAACTAAGAGGACGTTTTAATGAAAATCAGTGATGGAAACTGGCTCATTCAACCAGGGCTCAACCTGATCCAACCCGTACAGGTTTACGAGGTGGAGCAGCAGGGGAATGAAATGGTGGTCTATGCCGCGCCGCGCGATGTCCGCGAACGCGCCTGGCAGCTGGATACGCCATTGTTCACCCTGCGCTTTTTCTCGCCGCAGGAAGGGATAATCGGCGTGCGCATGGAGCACTTCCAGGGCGCGCTGGATAACGGCCCGCACTATCCACTGAACGTGCAGAAAGACGTCCATGTCGAAATAGAAAATACGGCCGGGTTCGCCGAGCTGAAAAGCGGCAGCCTCAGCGTGCGGGTGACTAAAGGCGAATTCTGGGGGCTGGATTTTCTGCGCGACGGCGTGCGTATCACCGGTAGCCAGCTAAAAAACAACGGCTACGTGCAGGATAGTAAGACCCAGCGCAACTACATGTTTGAGCGCCTCGACCTCGGCGTCGGCGAAACCGTCTACGGCCTCGGCGAGCGCTTTACCGCCCTGGTGCGCAACGGCCAGACGGTAGAAACCTGGAACGAGGACGGCGGCACCAGCACCGAGCAATCCTACAAAAATATCCCGTTCTATCTGACCAACCGCGGCTACGGCGTGCTGGTCAACCATCCGCAGCGCGTCTCCTTCGAGGTGGGCTCGGAGAAAGTCTCTAAAGTCCAGTTCAGCGTTGAAGGCGAATACCTCGAGTACTTCGTCATCGACGGCCCGACGCCGAAAGCGGTGCTTAACCGCTATACGCAGTTCACCGGCCGCCCGGCGCTGCCGCCGGCATGGTCGTTTGGTCTGTGGCTGACGACCTCGTTCACCACCAACTATGACGAAGCGACGGTGAATAGCTTCATCGACGGTATGGCTGAGCGCCATCTGCCGCTGCACGTCTTCCACTTCGACTGCTTCTGGATGAAGGCCTTCCAGTGGTGCGATTTTGAATGGGATCCGCTAACTTTCCCGGACCCGGAAGGGATGATCAAGCGCCTGAAGGCGAAAGGGCTGAAGGTTTGCGTGTGGATCAACCCGTACATCGGCCAGCGCTCGCCGGTGTTCAAGGAGCTGAAAGAGAAGGGCTATCTGCTGAAGCGCCCGGACGGTTCGCTGTGGCAATGGGATAAGTGGCAGCCGGGGCTGGCGATTTATGACTTCACCAATCCGGAAGCCCGCCAGTGGTACGCTGACAAACTAAAAGGCCTGGTGGCGATGGGGGTCGATTGCTTCAAGACCGACTTTGGCGAGCGTATCCCGACCGACGTCCAGTGGTTTGACGGTTCCGATCCGCAGAAAATGCACAACCACTACGCCTTCATCTATAACGAGCTGGTGTGGAAGGTGCTGAAAGAGACCGTCGGCGAGCAGGAGGCGGTGCTGTTCGCCCGCTCCGCCTCGGTGGGCGCGCAGCAGTTCCCGGTGCACTGGGGCGGCGACTGCTACGCCAACTACGAATCGATGGCGGAAAGCCTGCGCGGCGGGCTGTCGATCGGCATGTCCGGCTTCGGTTTCTGGAGTCACGATATCGGCGGTTTCGAAAACACCGCGCCGGCCCACGTCTACAAGCGCTGGTGCGCTTTCGGCCTGCTCTCCAGCCACAGCCGGCTGCACGGCAGCAAATCCTATCGGGTGCCATGGGCCTACGATGACGAGTCCTGCGACGTGGTGCGCCACTTCACGCAGCTGAAATGCCGCATGATGCCGTATCTCTATCGCCAGGCGGCGCTGGCCAACGAGTTCGGCACGCCGATGCTGCGCGCGATGCTGCTCGAGTTCCCGGACGATCCGGCCTGCGACTATCTCGACCGCCAGTATATGCTCGGTGATGCGGTCCTGGTGGCGCCGGTGTTCTCCGAGGCTGGCGACGTGCAGTTTTATCTGCCGGAAGGGCACTGGACGCACCTGTGGCATAACGATGAATTGCCGGGTAGCCGCTGGCATAAGCAGCGTCACGATGCGCTGAGCCTGCCGGTCTACGTTCGCGACAACAGCCTGCTGGCGCTGGGCAACAACGACCAGAAACCCGATTACGCCTGGCATGAAGGCACCGCCTTCCAGCTGTTCCACCTTGAGGATGGACGCGAGGCACGCTGTGACGTTCCGGCGGCAGACGGCTCGACGATCTTCACCCTGAAGGCCAGGCGCCAGGGCAACGCCATCGCTGTGAGCGGCGAAGGCGAGGCCCGCGGCTGGACGCTGTGCCTGCGCAATATCCCGCAGGTCGCGGGCGTGCAGGGCGGTACGCAGACCGGTAGCGAACTGGGCGTGGTGGTGAGCGCCGAGGGCAATACGCTGACGATTACGTTGTAAATAGGTTAACAGCAGCAGCCCTCTTCGCCAGGCGGAGAGGGTTTTTTTATTCCATTTTTGTACAAAAAGTAACATTCATTTCATTGTGGTGACTCAGGCCGCAGACGCGGTTGTCGAACGGTGTTAGCGTATTCTGCCGCTGAGAGGAGCCCGCCATGGACGTAGAAAATATCTTTCGTGACGTGAAGCTAAGCAAAACGGAAATGACCGTGCTGCGCTTTATTCAGAACGACCCGGAGCAGTGTATCCGCCAGGGAGTTCGCGCTGTGGCCGAACAGTGCTACAGCAACCCCTCTTCCCTGGTCCGGCTGGCAAAGAAACTGAAGTTCAGCGGCTGGCTGGAGCTGGTTTACTTTATCAAGTTCAATATCACCATGCCGAAGCTCGATGTCACCAACGATATCGACTACATGAGCGTTCAGCCGGAAGAAGCGCTGACGCCGCTGCTGGCAAGCCTTAAACAGCAGCGCATCCTGATCCACGGCAGCGGCTTTTCACAGCTGATCGCCCAGTATATTTACAACAAGTTCCTCGTCACCGGCGTGAATGCCAGCCTGGCGCTGTGGCCCGATTACGAAATCCTCGAACAGCAAAACGCCGCCTGCTTCGACTCCATCTGGATCATTTCTAAATCCGGGCGCAGCAGCTCGGCGCTCAACTGGGTTAAGGCCCTGGAGGGGAAGGAGATTAATCTGGTCTGCTTTACCGGCGACTACCAAAGCCCGCTGGCGCAGGCCGCGGATACGGCGTTTATTATTCACGACCCGCAGAAGTTCGATGATGATATTTACTGGAGCAACCCGTTTTTCGGCTACTGCATCTTAGGCTTTGAGCGACTATTGAAGATGTGGTTTACCAGTCTACGTAGCAATAGTTAGCCCCCGCTAAGCGCGGTGCGAGCGGGGGAATCCCATCGGCAGCGGATTACCGCCAGGCGGCGAACTGCTCATCGTCGAGATAGGCTTCGACCAGGGTTTTCGCCAGCGAATAGGAACCGATCAGCGGGTGCGCCATCAGCGCCCGCACCGCCAGCGATTTATCCTGCTGCAGGATCGCCGCCACCGCCAGCCGCTCATACTCTTTCACGCAGGCAATCATATTCTTCTGCGCCGTCGGTACCTTCACCGGCGTCACCGGTTTGAGGCCATCCCGGCTCAGGTCGCAGCTGATCTCGATCACGTCGTCCGGGCGCAAAAAGTCGAGCGTGTCGTGATTCTGGATCGACACCACGATCCGCTTGGTGGTGGTGCTGTTCACCGCTTCCAGGATATCCAGCGCCACTCCGGCATAGCCGCCGGTGTCCGGCTCTTCGATAAACTGGCGCAGCGTCAGCGGTTCGCGGGTGTGGAATTTCTCCTGCCGGGATTCGTTCTGCATATAGCTGTTTTCCCGGCGCAGATAATGCTGCATCCAGATGGTGAAGGCGGCCTCCGGTTGCGTTCTGGCATCCACGGTGCGCAGTGCCTCGCGCATCTCCTGATTGATGCGGGCGATCTGCTCTCCGCGCGTCTCGCCGGCCCCCTGAATCGCCTTCAGCGCCTCGTCGCGATAGTAGTAATAATAGAGATATTCATTGAGGAGCTGATTATCGCAAAGCCGTACCAGCTCCGGGGAGAAGTACTGCATCGCCGTCTTCTGGTACAGTTCCGGGCTGGCGATCAGCCGTTCGGTCACCTCTTCCCCACGGACGGTGAAGTGGGTAAACCAGGAGAAATGGTTCAGCCCATAGCATTCCACGCTGAGGTCGCGCTCCTCACAGCCAAGGATCGCCGGCAGTTCACGAATCAGCTCGGAGGGGGCATCGCAGATCCCATAGACCCGGCGCTTAAAGCCGGACTTAATAATCGCTTCCGTCACCAGACCTGACGGGTTGGTAAAGTTAAACAGAATGGCGTCTTCGGCGGCATGTTCTTCGATCAGCCGGCAATAGCGAAGGATCGCCGGGATCGAGCGCATGGCCATCGCGAAACCGCCGGCGCCGGTGGTCTCCTGGCCGAGAGTGTTATGCTCAAGCGCAATACGTTCGTCGCGAATGCGGCTTTCATCGCCGCCAACCCGCAGGGTGGTAATGATATAGTTGGCGTCCTGCAGCGCTACGACCGGGTCGGTGGTGGTACTAAACTGAATATCCGGGCGAATGGTATTAAATACATAGCGGGCAATTTCGCCAAATATCGCCAGATTATCAGCAGAGTTATCGAGAAAAACGACTTCTGTTAAACCAATGCGGTGAGCGTTATAGGCCAGAGATTTCGCTAAAAATGCAGAGCGAACGCCGCCCCCGCCTAATACGGTTAATTTCATAAATACTCCTCATTAATTTTCTGCTAACCAGTTATCAACCCGGGAACGTACCTGTCCCACTTTGACGCCATAAATAACCTGAACTTCATTTCGATTGCGTACGACGCCGTTGGCGCCGGTATTTTTTAATTGCGTGTCATCAACCCGCGCCATATCGCGCACGGCCACGCGCAGGCGAGTAAAACAATTATCGACGGAGAGAATATTCTCCTTGCCCCCGAGGCCGCGGATAATGTCATCGGTGACCGACTGCGGTTGCGCGACTTTCTGGCGGTACTCTGCTTTGCTGTAGAGCTTCACGTTCTCGTCATCTTCCCGGCCCGGCGTTTTCAGGTTCAGCTTCACCACCAGGGTGCGGAAAATCACGTAGTAGACGGCGAACTGGCCGATACCGATAAGGACATAGCCCGGCCAGCGCGTTAAGGAGACCGGCAGCGGCAGGTTATAGATCAGAAACTCGATCAGGCCCGATGCTCCCCAGGGACGTACGGTGAATATGTCGCAAATGGCCTGCGAGGCGGCGGTTAACGTCGCGTGGATCACCCACAGCAGCGGTGAGACAAATAAGAAGGTGAACTCAATCGGCTCGGTGATGCCGGTCAGCATCGAGGTGATAATCGCCGGCAGCAGAATCGCCTTCGCCATCGCTTTCTTCTCCGGTTTCGCGGTGTGGTAGAACGCCAGTGAGGCGCCCGCCAGGCCAAAGATAGTGGTCATCCCTTGCTGCGAAAAACGTAATGCGTCGTTCATGACCGGCGTCAGGTCGGGATGGCGCATATAGGCGAGGAATATGGCCTGGGTGCCGGAGACCACCTGACCATCCACGTTCAGCGTGCCGCCAATCTGGGTGAGCTGGAAGGGGGACCAGACGAAATGGTGCAGGCCGGTGGGGATAAGGAATTTTTCAAAGAAACCATAGACGAAGACCCCGGCGACCCCGGCATTTTTCATAAAACCGGTGAGGGCGGAGATGCCGTGGGTCATAAAGGGCCAAATCCAGGTAAAGGCGATGGCGTAGAAGATAACCACCGGCGTCATCGCCACCAGCGTCAGCTTGGCGCCGCCGTACATCGACAGCGCGCCAGGCAGCTCAATGGCAGAGACTTTATTGTGCACCCACGCAATCGTGCAGCCGAGAATAATGCCCAGGAAAACGCCCATATCCACCACCACAAAGCCCAGCAGCTGGGTTTGCCCGGTGCCATAATATTCACCGTTAATTTTTTCGGCGAGTCCATGGGTGTGTTCCAGCCAGGAGTGGTTGGCGCCAAGAAACATAATAAAGCACATCACTGAAACCAGTGCGACTTCGGTTTTTTTATCTTTTGCCAGGCCATAGCTGATGCCGACGCAAAATAATAAGCCGAGGTTGCCAAATAAAGGCCAAAAGGTGTCGCCGAGCATTTGCCCAAGCTGATGTAAGAAACTGGTTTCAGCAATTAATGTCGGATTAGTTAATACTGAACTGAGGGCCAGAATTAAGCCAATGACCGGCAAGAACAATACGGCGCCGATCATGGCCCGGGAGAATTTTTGCATATTCTCCAGAATACGCTGACGTATTTCAGGCATGATTGATCCTTTTATATTTTTGTAGGTACAGGGAGCGGTTTTTTATCGACTTCCAGTGATTTGGTTATAGCAACTCTGATATTTGAAAGGAACCTGTTGCGCTAAATAGGTACAGATAGCCGCGTATTGCGCACAGGTTTCAGGACTCGCACCCCAACTCTCTCCCTGAAAGGGAGAGAGTAGTCAGAGTGGAGTTTTGCCGGGAAGCAATCCCTCTCCCCATAGAGGAGAGGGAATGGGCATCGCTATGGGGTGACGGGAGCGGGCGCTGGCGCGGCGGGGGCGGGGCTGACCTCGCCGTTGCGCATGATTTGCGCCACCTGCTGTTTCTCCATATTCACGGCGCTGAGCTGCCCGTTGATCGTCGGTTTGAGCGGGGCATCGGCCTGCACGCTGCCGCTGGCGGTCAGCTGGAGATTGCCATCCCCGCTTATAGGTAGCGACGGCCAGCCCCAGGCCTGCAGAATATTCAGCGGCACGCCGCGGCCGCTGAAGCTCAGATTGACCTGGCGCTGCGGCAGCTGGGATACCGCGGCGGTGGCCTGCAAAATGCCGCGCTCGGTGAAGGCGCTAAGCTCAGTGATATTGACCGTCGAGGCTGTGGCGTTCAGTTTGAGTGATGGGCGGCGCACGTCGATCCGGTTGAAAGTCGCCGCCGCGGCGTTCAGCGTCGCGCTGCCGTTCCATACTCCCCAGCTGCCGTTTTTCACCAGCTGTAGCTCGCCGCCATAGCCATCGAGGGCGGTAATTTGCCACGGGAAAGCAGGGTCCACATCGATGATCAGATTGCGGCTGGCGCTGAATTTTTTCAGCGTCAGGCTTTGCAGCCAGGCTGGCAGCGGCGTCATCCACAGCTGTTTCCAGTTCGCCGGCAGCGTGTACTCCAGTCCGGCGAAAGCGGTATCGTCGAGCACCAGGGCGTTCCCGGCGCGCAGCCAGTTGCCGGAGGTGCGCACCATGCCGCCCTCCCAGCGCGAGGAGAACTGGCGCAGCGCAATGCCCTGGGGAGAGAATTCGGCATTGAGGATCGGGTCGAAAAGATGCAGCGAGCCGTAGATAAATTCGCTGGCGTTCATCGACAGCGTGCCGTCCTCGCTCTGCCAGCCGCCGTGGCTAAGGGTCAGGTTGCGCAGGCTCAGGTCGAGGTCGGTTACCGCCCAGTCCGGTCCCTGCAGGCGGGCGTCGGTGATGTCCAGGCGGCCAATCTGCAGAGAGGGGACCGTGGTTAACGGCGCGAAAAACTCTGCCAGCGAGGCGGGGCTCTGCAGTCGAATCTCGTTGAGCTGGAGGTTATCCACCCGCCAGCTGCCATCGGCGCTGCGTTTGGCATTGCCGGTTAAGGTGCCGCGGGCGACATCGGCGCCGAGGGTGGAGAGGGTGACCTCGCCCTGATCAATCTTACCCTGAATCAGAACGTTGCTGGCTTCGACGCCATTGAGCGTCATCGAGCCCGCGCTCATCTGGATCTGCGCCGTTTTCCCCAGCACATTGCCCGCCTCCGGCGTCCATGGGCTGACGCCGCCGGTGACGCGCTGCGCGCTGAGCGCCCAGCCGGTTTCCGGGCTGTTGAAAGCCATATTGCGCAACATCAGCCGGTCGGCAGCGAACGGCAGGTCTGCAGAGTGGGGTGACAGATTCAGAGTGCCGTCGTTAAGGACTATCTCATCCGCATGCAGCGGATCGCTAAACTGGCGGGTGCTGAAGCCAATATCGACCGTTTTTGCCACCAAAGTGGCAGGCTTGCCTTCCCGACCAAAGGTGACGTTTCGCAACTGCACATGAAGGGGGGAGGAGAAATCGTGCTCCATCTCATCGAAGGAGACCTGCCAGCCGGTGCCATTGCTGAGCCAGGCGCTGGCCTGGCGGGCGCCCCAGTGGGTTTGCAGCAGGAACCACGCGCCAATAATGACGAGCAGCAGAGCGACTAGCAGCCAGAGAATCAGCTTTCCAAGAAATTTCATGGTCTTCCATTCTGTGAGATGCACATCACCGTGTTATGCCCGATTTAGGCGCACTTCTCAAGGCAGGCGTGGTTTATTTCCGTGATGGGGCAGGTGGTTGGAGGACGTCCCGGCCGATGCGCGACCGGGAACGCATGAGATCACGCCTTTTCTGGCGGGAAAATTAAATTCAGAACAATCGCCGTGATACCGCCGGCGGCAATCCCGGAGGAAAGCAGGTTTTTCAGCCAGTCCGGGGCGAACTGCAGGATCAGCGGCTGCTGCGACACGCCGAGGCCTACCGCCAGCGACAGAGCGATAATCAGGATCGCCCGACGGTTCAGCGGTTCACGGGAGACGATGCGCACGCCGGACGCGGCGATGGTGCCGAACATCACCAGCGTGGCGCCGCCGAGCACTGGCTCAGGGATATGCTGGACAAAGCCGCTCACCGCCGGGAACAGGCCGAGGACGATCAGCATCAGGGCGACCACAAAGCCGACGTAGCGGCTGGCGACCCCGGTCAGCTGGATCACGCCGTTGTTCTGGCCGAAGCAGGAGTTCGGGAAGGTGTTGAAGACCGCGGAAACGAAGGAGTTCAGGCCGTTAGCCAGCACGCCGCCTTTCAGGCGCTTCATATACAGCGGACCCGAGACCGGCTGTTCGGAGACGTCGGAGGTGGCGGTGATATCGCCGATGGTTTCCAGGGAGGTGATCATAAACACCAGCATCAGGGGCAGCAGCAGACTCCAGTCGATGCCGAGGCCATAATAGAGCGGCGTCGGGACGGTGATGAGGCTGCTGTTGGTCGGGGCGGTGTTGGCTGGCAGCATATCGAGGAACCACGCCGCCAGATAACCGGCAGCCATGGCAATCACTAGCGAGGCGATGCGCAGGTACGGGTTGCGCTGGCGGTTGAGGATAATAATCAGCGCCAGCACGATACCCGCCAGCAGCAGATTTTTCGGCGCACCAAAGGTGTGGTCAGCCATCGCCGCGTAGCCGCCGCCGATGGAGGTCAGTCCGACCTGAATCAGCGACAGGCCGATAATCATCACCACCACGCCGGAAACCAGCGGGGTAATGATACGGCGCGCCAGGTGCAGGATCCGGGAGAGGACCATTTCGGTGCAGCTGGCCAGCATCAGGGTGCCGAAGAGGGCGGCCATCATGGTGGGGACGTCGGCGCCGCCGGTTTTCAAGGCGGTACCGCCCATGATCAGCGGGGCGACAAAGTTGAAGCTGGTGCCCTGGATGGAGAGCAGTCCGGAGCCGACCGGGCCCCAGGCTTTGATCTGAATAATAGAGGCGACGCCGGAGGCGAACAGCGACATGCTGATGATATGTTGGGTATCTTGCGCCGGGAGACCGAGAGCCTGGCAGATTAACAGCGCCGGGGTGATCACCGCGACAAACATCGCCAGCAGGTGCTGGAAGGCGGCGAACAGGGTTTGCGGTAGCGGCGGGCGATCTTCGAGGCGGTAGATTAATTCGCTGGCTGGTTTATGCGCAACCGGTTGCGCATTTTCTGACTCTGCGGTGTTAACGGACATCACAAGCAATCCCAAGGTGGCAAAGCGGGAATTTTATCGGACTGTAGACCAAAAGCAAACGTTTGCCAGCGTTTGCTCATAAAAATTTATACCGTGAATATGCGCAACGAGATAATTAACATTTTGTATGCTAAATCGCATCATTCAGGATACAAAATATCTTTTTCTGTCAATTTTTCCGCCGTTCTGCGTAAAATCCCCCTCTGACTCCTCATGATGAGAAGCTAAAGACACCAGGAATATCGTCGCGTGTGAATGGATCATGCGCCCATAAGGAGCTTTTTATGTTTCATCTCGATACCTTATCGACGCTCGTTGCCGCAACGCTCGTGCTGTTACTCGGCAGAAAACTCGTACAAACCGTTCCCTTCCTTAAGAAATACACTATTCCTGAACCCGTTGCCGGCGGTCTGCTGGTGGCGCTGGCGCTGCTGGCGCTGAAAAAAAGCATGGATATCGAAATTGATTTCGATATGAGTCTGAAAGACCCGCTGATGCTGGCGTTCTTCGCCACCATCGGTCTTAACGCCAACCTCGCCAGCCTGCGGGCCGGCGGCAAGGTGCTGGGCACTTTCCTGATCGTGGTGGTTGGCCTGCTGCTGCTGCAGAACGCCCTCGGTATCGGCATGGCGACGCTGCTGGGGCTGGATCCGCTAATGGGTCTGCTGGCCGGGTCGATTACCTTATCCGGCGGCCACGGCACCGGGGCGGCGTGGAGTAAGCTGTTCGTTGAGCGCTACGGTTTTGCCAACGCCACCGAGGTGGCGATGGCCTGCGCGACTTTCGGCCTGGTGCTGGGCGGCCTGATCGGCGGCCCGGTGGCGCGTTATCTGGTGAAGCACTCTTCCTCACCGGACGGGACACCGGACGATCAGGTGGCGCCAACCGCCTTTGAAAAGCCGGACGTGGGGCGGGTGATCACCTCGCTGGTGCTGATCGAAAGTATCGCCCTGATCGCCATCTGTCTGACGCTGGGCAAGGTGGTTGCGCAACTGCTGGCGGGGAGCGTCTTCGAGCTGCCGACCTTCGTCTGCGTGCTGTTTATCGGCGTGATCCTCAGCAACAGCCTGGCGCTGGCGGGGTTGTATCGGGTGTTCGATCGCGCGGTATCGGTGTTGGGCAACGTCAGCCTGTCGCTGTTCCTCGCCATGGCGCTGATGAGCCTCAAGCTGTGGGAGTTGGCCTCGCTGGCGCTGCCGATGATTATTATCCTGGCGGTGCAGGCGCTGGCGATGGCGCTGTATGCGGTGTTCGTCACCTATCGGATGATGGGCAAAAACTACGATGCCGCGGTGCTGGCAGCCGGGCATTGCGGGTTTGGCCTGGGGGCAACGCCGACGGCGATCGCCAATATGCAGGCGATTACCGACCGTTTCGGGCCATCGCATATGGCCTTCCTGGTAGTGCCGATGGTGGGGGCGTTCTTTATCGATATCGTCAACGCGCTGGTGATTAAGCTGTACCTGCTGCTGCCGATATTTGGCTGATAAAAAACCCGGAGGCGGTGCTGCGCACCTGTCCGGGCTACAAGATCGTGCTGTTTGGGGTTTTGTAGCCCGGCTCAGGCGTTTACGCCGCAAGCCGGGAATAACTTCACAATCTTACGCTTCGTCGTGCTCTTCCCACGCTAACGCGCGTTTCACCGCTTTCTTCCAGCCGCTGTAACGATAGTTACGCTCAGTAGTTTCAATACCCGGGCGGAATTCGCGCTCAATCACCGCTTTCTCCTGCAGTTCATCCAGATTCTGCCAGAAACCGACCGCCAGACCGGCCAGATAGGCCGCGCCCAGCGCCGTCACTTCGCGTACTTCCGGACGCTCGACACGGGTGCCGAGGATATCGGACTGGAACTGCATCAGGAAGTTATTAGCCACCGCGCCGCCGTCTACGCGCAGGGCGTGCAGACGAATGCCGGAGTCAGCCTGCATCGCTTCCAGCACGTCGCGGGTCTGAAAGGCGATGGACTCCAGCGTCGCACGGATAATGTGGTTGGAGTTCACGCCGCGGGTGAGGCCGAAAATCGCGCCGCGGGCATACGGGTCCCAGTACGGTGCGCCAAGACCGGTGAACGCGGGTACCACGTATACGCCGTTGGTATCCTTCACTTTGGTGGCGAAGTACTCGGAGTCGAAGGCATCGCTGATGAGCTTCATCTCGTCGCGCAGCCACTGAATAGACGCGCCGGCCATAAACACCGCCCCTTCCAGAGCGTAGTTCACCTCGCCGCGCGGGCCGCAGGCGATGGTGGTCAGCAGACCGTGGGTGGAGGTGACCGCTTTTTCGCCGGTATTCATCAGCATAAAGCAGCCGGTGCCGTAGGTGTTTTTCGCCATCCCTTCTTTGACGCACAGCTGGCCGAACAGGGCCGCCTGCTGGTCACCGGCGATCCCGGCGATAGGAATACGGGTCCCGCCTTTACCACCGATGTTGGTCTGGCCGTACACTTCGGAAGACTTGCGCACTTCCGGCAGCATGGCGCGCGGAATGTCCAGCGCGTCGAGCATCTTGTCGTCCCAGTCGAGGTCGTGGATGTTGAACAGCATGGTACGCGAGGCGTTGGTGTAGTCGGTGACGTGCACGCGGCCCTGGGTCATCTTCCAGATAAGCCAGGTGTCAACGGTGCCGAACAGCAGCTCGCCGCGCTTCGCACGCTCACGGGAACCTTCGACATGGTCGAGGATCCATTTCACCTTGGTGCCGGAGAAGTACGGGTCCACCACCAGGCCTGTGGCCTTGCGGATATACTCTTCCATCCCGTCACGCTTGAGCTGCTCGCAGATCTCCGCGGTACGGCGGCACTGCCAGACGATAGCGTTGTAGATGGGTTTACCGGTCTCTCGCTCCCACACCACCACGGTCTCACGCTGATTGGTGATGCCGATGGCCGCGATCTGATCGGAGTTGATATCCGCTTTGGCCAGCGCTTCGACCAGCGTCGAGCTTTGGGAAGCCCAGATTTCCATCGGGTCGTGTTCGACCCAGCCTGGCTTAGGATAAATTTGTTCAAATTCTCGCTGGGAGACGCTGACGATATTGGCATCATGATCCATCACAACGGCCCGGGAGCTGGTAGTGCCCTGGTCAAGCGCAACGATATATTTTTTGTCGGTCATAGTCGGTGTCCCGTAGTCAGATTACAGCGAAGCTTTATGTTGAGCGGTGGAAGAGGAGGGGCTCTGTTGCTCTTCCTCCACGCAGGTGTCGCAAGGCAGGTGACGGCCAATCAGCTTACGATAGCTGAATGCGCCCAGCGCCGCGCCGACCACCGGTGCGCACAGCGGCACCAGGAAATAAGGAATATCTTTGCCGCCGGTGAAGGCGACGTCACCCCACCCCGCCAGCCAGGCGAAGGCTTTCGGGCCGATGTCACGCGCCGGGTTCATGGCGAAGCCGGTCAGCGGTCCCATGGAGGCGCCAATCACCGCAATCAGCAGGCCAATCAGCAGAGGGGCCAGCGGGCCGCGCGGTATGCCGTTGCCATCGTCGGTCAGCGCCAGGATGACGCCCATCAGGATAGCGGTAATCACCATCTCTACCGCGAAGGCCTGCACAAAATTGATGTGCGGGTTCGGGTAAGTGGAGAAAATGCCGGCCAGATCGAGGCTTTCCACGCTGCCGCGAATCATATGGTGGGTGGTTTCATAATCGAGGAAAAGATTGTAGTAAAGCCCGTAAACTAATGCCGCAGCGCAAAAGGCGCCAGCGAATTGCGAAATAATAAAAGGAACCACTTTGCGGCCTTCGAAGCAGGCGAACAGCCACAGCGCGATAGTCACCGCTGGGTTAAGGTGCGCACCGGAGACCCCGGCGGTCAGGTAGATCGCCATGGCGACGCCCAGACCCCAG
Organism: Klebsiella sp. MS 92-3; assembly: GCF_000195655.1. Classification (NCBI taxonomy): domain Bacteria; kingdom Pseudomonadati; phylum Pseudomonadota; class Gammaproteobacteria; order Enterobacterales; family Enterobacteriaceae; genus Klebsiella; species Klebsiella sp. MS 92-3. The sequence continues at coordinate 62,720 of NZ_GL882715.1, read as the reverse complement.
ATGATGCTGATTTCCCATTGTCCGAAGCTGGCTCCCGCGACCTTGAGCGCAGCCACGCACCCAACGCCGAAAAAGATCAACAACCCGGTACCGAGGAACTCTGCGATGCACTGGCCTTTTAAGGTTGATGTTTGGCTCATAATCGAATCCTGAAGCGTGGTGATGATTATTGTATGTAGGGTGGTCACAGACGACCATATTGCCATGTAGGCATAGTGTTAATTTATCGTTAACGAGCAAAAACGAGAAATATCGAACTTCAAATGTGTGTGCCTCGTCAAGAAAATGAGCGTTTTCGCGCCATTTGCGCGCATCGAGAGCGCTGCCGGAGCGTTTCACCACGCATTTTGTTAACCATAAAATTAACATTGACCCATGAACTACGAGCGAACTGCGCTGAAAGCACCAGGTAAAGACTGAAAAGTGTTGCAAACCGCAATCTACGCGGCTTGCCGCTGGACAGGGGCGGCGGGGATTCATACAATCGACGATAACACCGCTATGTGCGCTAATTTTCGTTAAGGCGGGACCGCGTATACGAAACACGAGTTTCTATCAACGCCTTGCAAGTTCAGGAGAGGTATGACGATGTCATTAGAAGTGTTTGAGAAATTAGAATCTAAGGTTCAGCAGGCGATTGATACCATCACTCTGTTGCAGATGGAAATCGAAGAGCTGAAAGAAAAGAACAACACCCTGGTGCAGGAAGTTCAGAGCGCGCAGCATGGTCGTGAAGAGCTGGAGCGCGAAAACAGCCAGCTGAAAGAGCAGCAGCAGGGCTGGCAGGAACGTCTGCAGGCGCTGCTGGGTCGCATGGAAGAAGTCTAATCGCTTCGCGCCCTCTCCCGCCCGGGAGGGGGTCATCCTTACTCGCGTCTTTATATCCGCAAGTTATAGCCAATCTTTTTTTATTCTTTAATCATTGAATCGCTTTCTGGCACGCTTAACCCATCACAACATACATAAAGAGAGCGGTGCGATGAATAAGTGGGGCGTAGGGTTAACTCTGTTGCTGGCATCCGCCAGCGTTCTGGCAAAAGACATTCAGCTATTAAACGTATCTTATGATCCAACGCGCGAGCTGTACGAACAGTACAACAAAGCGTTTAGCGCACACTGGAAGCAGGAGACCGGCGACAACGTGGTGATCCGCCAGTCGCATGGTGGCTCTGGCAAACAGGCGACCTCGGTGATTAACGGTATTGAAGCGGATGTGGTCACGCTGGCGCTGGCCTACGATGTCGACGCTATTGCCGAACGCGGCCGCATCGATAAAAACTGGCTGAAACGCCTGCCGGATAACTCTGCGCCGTATACCTCCACCATCGTGTTCCTCGTCCGCAAGGGCAATCCGAAACAGATCCATGACTGGAACGATCTGATCAAACCGGGTGTGTCGGTCATTACCCCGAACCCGAAAAGCTCCGGCGGCGCCCGCTGGAACTACCTGGCGGCCTGGGGCTATGCCCTGCATCAGAATCACGGCGACCAGGCGAAAGCCCAGGAATTCGTCAAGGCGCTGTATAAAAACGTGGAAGTGCTGGACTCCGGCGCGCGCGGTTCGACCAATACCTTCGTAGAACGCGGCATCGGCGACGTACTGATCGCCTGGGAAAACGAAGCGCTGCTGGCGACCAACGAACTGGGCAAAGACAAGTTTGAAATCGTGACCCCAAGTGAGTCGATTCTGGCTGAGCCGACCGTCTCGGTGGTCGACAAAGTGGTGGATAAGAAAGGCACGCGTCAGGTGGCGGAAGCGTACCTGAAGTATCTCTACTCGCCGGAAGGCCAGGAGATTGCGGCGAAGAACTTCTACCGCCCGCGCGATCCGAATGTGGCGAAGAAATATGCTAACGAATTCCCGAAACTGAAGCTGTTTACCATCGATCAGGAGTTCGGCGGCTGGACGAAAGCGCAGAAAGAGCACTTCTCCAACGGCGGCACCTTCGACCAGATTAGCCAGCGTTAATTCTCTTGTCCCTGCTTGCGCTACGCTTAGCAGGGCTACAGTTTTGCGCGGTGCGTAGCCCGGGTAAGGCGTCAGCCGCTACCCGGGATAACGCCCCGTCCACCATCTGTTTTCATTTAGTCATCAAATTACGCTACTCTTCCGCTTCAGGCTTAACAGGGAATGAAAATGAGAAGAGTAAGATACTTTTTGCTGGCGCTGCTGGTGGCGATCCTCGCGGCGCTGGCGGGCGGCTACTACTGGCTGCACTCTGGCAACCCGGACGCATTACGCAAGATTGTCCTGCAGCAGTGCGTTCCCCATCAGCAACAGCAGCAAAACCCGTCGCCGTGCGCGGAAGTGAACCTCAAGGGCGGCTATGTGCTGTTTAAAGACCGTAACGGCCCGCTGCAATATTTGCTGATGCCGACCTACCGCATCAACGGCACCGAAAGCCCGCTGCTGCTGGAACCGTTGACGCCGAACTTTTTCTGGCAGGCCTGGCAGGGGCGTGAAATCATGAGCCAGCGCCACGGCGCGCCGGTTCCTGATAACGCGGTATCGCTGGCGATCAACTCGCGCAGTGGACGTACGCAAAACCATTTCCATATTCATATCTCCTGCCTGCGCCCCGATGTGCGCGCGCAGTTAGATAAGGATGCCGCAGCGATCAGCAGCCGCTGGCTGCCGCTACCGGGCGGGCTTCAGGGCCACGAATACCTGGCGCGCCGGGTGACGGAGGCGGAGCTGGCCCAGCGTAGCCCGTTCCTGATGCTGGCGGAAGAGGTGCCGGAGGCGCGCCAGCATATGGGACGCTTCGCGCTGGCAATGGCGCGACAGAGCGACGGCTCGCTGGTGCTGCTGGCGACGGAGCGTAACCTGCTGACCCTGAACCGGGCTTCAGCGGAAGAAATTCAGGATCATCGCTGCGCCATCCTTAACGCAAACCACTAGTTCTGGCGTTTACCTGTCTTACCTGTCGTCGTATTCTTGCTGAAAAAAACGACAGGAGACAGGCATGTCGCTCTGGCTTACCCACCCGCTGTTCCTTCCTTCATTGATTGTCGGCGTCACCATCGTGCTGTGGGCGACGTCGCTGCTGCCGGAATTTATCACCGCGCTGCTGTTCTTCGCAGCGGCGATGATGGCGAAAATCGCTCCGCCGGAGGTGATCTTCGGCGGCTTTGCCTCTTCGGCGTTCTGGCTGGTGTTCAGCGGCTTTGTGCTCGGCATCGCCATCCGTAAAACCGGACTGGCGGACCGGGCGGCGCAGGCGCTGTCGGCCAGGCTCACCGACTCCTGGCCGCGGATGGTCGCCAGCGTGGTACTCCTGAGCTACGCCCTGGCGTTCGTGATGCCCTCCAACATGGGGCGCATCGCGCTGCTGATGCCGATCGTGGCGGCGATGGCCCGCCGCGCGGGCATTGCCGACGGTAGCCGCGGCTGGTTCGGCCTGGCGCTGGCGGTGGGGTTCGGCACCTTTCAGCTGTCGGCGACGATTTTGCCCGCCAACGTGCCGAATCTGGTGATGAGTGGCGCGGCGGAAGGCTCGTACGGTATCCATCTGAATTATGTTCCCTATTTACTGCTGCATACGCCGGTGCTTGGCTGGCTGAAAGGGGCGGTGCTGGTGGCGCTGATTTGCTGGCTGTTTCCCGGCAAGCCGCATCCACCGCGCGACCTGGCGCCGCTGCCGCCGATGAGCCGCGACGAGAAACGTCTGGCGTGGCTGCTGGCGGTGGTCCTCTCGCTATGGGTGACCGAGAGCTGGCACGGCGTCGGCCCGGCGTGGACCGGCCTGGCGGCGGCTGTGATCACGCTGCTGCCGCGGGTGGGCTTTATCAACGGTGAGGAGTTTGCCAGCGGGGTGAATATGCGCACCTGCATTTACGTCGCCGGGATTCTGGGGCTGGCGATCGCCGTCACCCAAACCGGGATTGGCGGCGCGGTGGGCAATGCGCTGCTGCAGGTGATGCCCCTGGATAAAGACAATCCTTTCACCAGCTTTCTCGCCCTGACCGGGATAACCAGCGCGCTGAACTTTATTATGACCGCCAACGGCGTGCCGGCGCTGTATACCACCTTTGCCCAGAGCTTTGCCGACGCCACCGGCTTCCCGCTGCTAAGCGTGATTATGATTCAGGTGCTGGGCTATTCCACGCCGCTGCTGCCCTATCAGGCGTCGCCGATCGTGGTGGCGATGGGGTTAGGCAAGGTCCCGGCGAGGGCGGGGATGCAACTGTGTCTGGCGCTGGCGGCGGTGAGTTATCTGATTTTACTGCCGCTGGACTACGCCTGGTATCAGCTGTTGGGGAAACTGTAACGGCAAAAGAAAGCCCGGCTTGCGCTGTGCTAGGCCGGGCTCCCACGTTTTGTCAGTCAACCCGGTCGCGTGTCGCCACCGGGAAAAGCGAATTACGCTTTTTTCGCTGCTTCTGCTGCTTTAACGATCACCGCGAAAGCGTCAGCTTTCAGGGAGGCGCCGCCAACCAGCGCGCCGTCGATGTCCGGCTGGGTGAACAGCTCTGCGGCGTTGCCAGCGTTAACGGAACCGCCGTACTGGATGATCACTTGCTCAGCGATTTTGGCGTCAGCTTTAGCAATGTGGTCACGGATGAATTTGTGCACCGCCTGCGCCTGAGCCGGGGTCGCTGATTTGCCGGTACCGATAGCCCATACTGGTTCGTAAGCGATAACCACGCCTTCGAAAGCGGCAGCGCCCTGGGTTTTCAGCACGGCGTCGATCTGACGCGCGCAAACTTCTTCCGTTTTGCCCGCTTCGTTTTCGGCTTCGGTTTCACCGATGCACAGAACCGGGGTCAGACCCTGCTCTTTCAGCACGGCGAATTTCTTCGCGATCAGCTCGTCGGATTCTTTGTGGTAGGTACGACGCTCGGAGTGGCCGATGATGATGTACTGCGCGCCGATATCTTTCAGCATTTCGGCGGAGGTTTCACCGGTGAATGCGCCGGACAGGTTCACGTCAACGTTCTGCGCGCCCAGGTGAATGTGGCTGCCTTCTGCCGCGCGCTTAGCCAGGTCCAGATACATTTCCGGCGGGGCGATGGCAACTGCACAGCCGCTTACGCCAGCCAGCTCGGTACGCAGGTTCGCAACCAGTTCGTTTACCATGTGGCGGCTGCCGTTCAGTTTCCAGTTACCCATCACTAAAGGATGTCGCATTTTAATTCTCCACGCTACTTAAGCGAATTAAGGAATATAGCCGCCCCAGAGGGCAGCATGGTCTGTGAAACAGTATAGAGACTCGTCACTGGAAAGGCTTTGCTTTTTGTCATTTATTGTTACCTTCCAGCGTTTCAGATAGCGCCAGCTTAATCGGTTCAATGGCGAAGGTCAGGCCCTTTTCCCCATGATCTGCCACCACATAGCGCACGGCGCCTTCGGTATCGGCGAAGTAGCGCTTGCCCTTGCCGGCGGCCAGCAGTTTCTGCAGTTTTTGCTGGCTTTGCGCCTGGCTAAAAGTCGGCACGAAGGCGCGGATCATGGCGCTCATATACTCCAGTGCTTTGGTCCTGGCCGCCTTTTGCTCCGGCCCCTGGATCGGCAGCCAGGTGATCTGCATGGATTTGATCTTCAGCGTGCCGCGCTCCAGCGCGGTGGAGGCATAGAGATTTTCGTTAATTTTGCTGGCGGCGCGGGTCAGGTTAGCCCGATCGCGACTGGTGGCGATGGAACGGAATTCGTTCAGAGGCAGCTTTGGGTTATCGGCGTTGAATTTCTCGCGGAACTGACTGATCGACTGGTCAAAGCTCGGCGCGCCGGCGAGCAGGTAGGGCGCTGCCGCGGTCGTCGATTCGCTCTCTGCGGACAACGCGTGCGGGCCGACGGCAAGGCCCATCAGCCCACTTAACCACAAAATTGTCCACTTCTTCATGCCCGTCGTTCCTTTTTTTGCCTGCTGACGATTAAATCGGGAAGCGCGGCGCTTGTCAAAAAGTCACGACGCCAGGGTAAACTACGCAGACGATGATGATAAGGAAAAACGCATGACCCTACAGCAGTGGTTATTCTCAATTAAAGGGCGCATTGGCCGCCGCGATTTCTGGATCTGGATTGCCATCTGGCTGGTGACCATGAGCGCCCTGTTTACCCTGGCAGGCAGCAATCTGCTCAACCTGCAGACGGCGGCGTTTATTATCGTCTGCCTGCTGTGGCCGACGGCGGCGGTGGTGGTCAAGCGGCTGCACGATCGCGGCAAATCCGGGCTGTGGGCGCTGCTGATGGTTCTGGCGTGGATGCTGCTGGCGGGGAACTGGTCGATGTTGCCGCAGGTCTGGCAGTGGGGCGTCGGGCGCTTTGTGCCGACGCTGATTATCGTCATGATGCTGATCGACCTGGGGGCGTTTGTCGGCACCCAGGGCGAGAATAAGTTCGGCAAGGAGACCCAGGACGTGCGCTGGAAAGCGGACGCCTGATTACCAGTAGTGCTCCGCCGTCATATGGCCCGGCCGGCGACGCAGATGTTTGGTCATCTGCCGGGTCTCTTTTAACAGCTGTTGGGTATCGCGCACCATTTGCGGGTTGCCGCACAGCATCACATGGCTGGTGTCAGTGGTCATCGGTAGGCCGACGGCCTCTTCCAGCGCGCCGGTTTCAATCAGAAACGGCACCCGGCCGGTCAGCGAGCCTTCCACGGTTTCGCGGCTGACCACCGTCTGAATACGGAGTTTGCCGGCATAGCGCTGCTCCAGTTCGCGCATTAGCGGCAGATAGCTCAGGTCCGCGGCGTAGCGGACGGCGTGGACCAGCACCAGGTTGTTAAAGCGCTCAAGGTCCTTGCCTTCCTGCAAAATTGACAGGTACGGCCCCAGCGCAGTGCCGGTCGCCAGCATCCACAGGGTATCGCAATCCGGTACTTCCTCGAGGACGAAGAAACCTGCCGCTTCACTCACCACCAGGACTTCATCGCCCGGCTTCAGCGCCGCCAGACGCGGGCTCAGCTTGCCTTCCGGGACGGTGACCAAATAGAACTCGAGGTCGGGATTGCCGGGGGCGTTGACGTAGGAGTAGGCGCGCTGCACGCGTTCGCCGTCGATTTCCAGCCCGAGCTTGGTAAATTGCCCGGCGGTAAACGGATGAACAGGCGCCCGCACGTATAAACTGAACAAGGCGTCCGTCCAGTACTCCACTTTTGTCACTTTGCCGCTAACCCAGTCCGCCATCGTCTTCTCCTGTTGCCAAGCGATGCCTTATCTTCGGTCCAGACGAGCCAGATTTCCACCCCGAAGGCGCAAGAAAGCTCTATTGATCAAATATAAACGAAGAACAGGGGGACCCCCCCCGCCCCGGGGGGGGGGGGGGTGAAGGAGGGGGGGGAGGGCGGCTGGCGGGGGCTGCCTAT
>NZ_GL882715.1:10430-55389 GCF_000195655.1 Klebsiella sp. MS 92-3 | reverse complement strand
AAAAAAAAAAAAAAAAAAAAGGGGGGCCCCCCGCGGGGGGGGGGTGGCCTGGGAGAGAAAAAGCGGTATTACAGGATGTGTTGCTGAATGTCCGGATCTTTACGGTCGAGGTAATGAATCGACTGGATACGACGGATAGTGCGCGACTTGCCGCGGATCAGCAGCGTCTCGGTGGTGGCCATGTTGCCCTTGCGGGTGATGCCGTCCAGCAGATCGCCTTTGGTGATCCCGGTGGCGGAGAAGACGACGTTATCGCTGCGCGCCATTTCATCCAGACGCAGCACTTTGCCCGCTTCAATGCCCATGGTTTTGCAGCGCGCCAGCTCATTTTCACCGATGCGGCGGTTCTCTTCGTTATCGCCCTTCACGTGGTGGCGAGCCAGCAGGCGCCCCTGCATATCCCCGTCGAGGGCGCGGATCACCGCGGCGGAAACCACCCCTTCCGGCGCGCCGCCGATGCCGTACAGTACGTCGACTTCGCTATCCGGCATGCAGGTGAGAATAGAGGCCGCGACGTCGCCATCGGGAATAGCGAACACGCGCACGCCCAGCTGCTGCAGCTGGGCAATGACCGCGTCGTGGCGCGGTTTCGCCAGCACGGTGACGGTCAGCTCGCCCAGCGGCTTGTTCAGGGCGCGGGCGATATTGTGCAGGTTCTCTTCCAGCGGCAGATTAAGGTCGATAGCGCCTTTAGCGCCCGGGCCGACGATCAGCTTTTCCATATACATATCCGGCGCGTTGAGGAAGCAGCCCTTATCGCCGACCGCCATCACCGCCAGGGCGTTGGCCTGGCCCATCGCCGTCATGCGGGTGCCTTCGATGGGATCGACGGCGATATCTACCGCATCGCCCTTGCCGGTACCCACTTTTTCGCCGATATAGAGCATCGGCGCTTCATCGATTTCGCCCTCGCCGATGACGATGGTGCCGTCGATATTGACGAGGTTAAGCATAATGCGCATGGCGTTAACCGCTGCGCCGTCGGCGGTATTCTTATCGCCGCGGCCCAGCCATTTATAGCCCGCCAGCGCGGCGGCTTCGGTGACACGCGAAAATTCGATGGCCAGTTCTCGTTTCATAATCCACTCGTTGTGTAGAAAAGTTGCCCGCAGCGCGGCAAAAGCGCGCTACGCGTTGGAATAGCGTTCGGTTTCCGGCATCCAGCGCTCGATAAGCGCCTGGGCCTGCAGCGGATAGCGTTCATGAATGTGGCGAGCAATGCGCTGGACATCGGGGATCATCGCCTGATCGCGCAGTAAGTCCGCCACTTTAAATTCGGCGTTGCCGGTCTGGCGGGTGCCGAGCAGCTCGCCGGGACCGCGAATTTCGAGGTCTTTCTGGGCAATGACGAAACCATCGTTGCTGTCGCGCAGGACCTGCAGACGTTTCTGCGCCGTTTTGGAGAGCGGCGATTTATAGAGTAGCACGCAGTGGGAAGCGACCGCGCCGCGACCAACGCGCCCTCTGAGCTGGTGCAGCTGCGCCAGACCCAGACGTTCCGGGTTTTCGATAATCATCAGGCTTGAGTTAGGCACGTCGACACCGACTTCAATCACCGTGGTGGCTACCAGCAGATGCATCTCGCCCTGCTTGAAGGCCTGCATCACCGCCTGCTTCTCCGCCGGTTTCATCCGCCCGTGGACGAGGCCGATATTGAGCTCCGGCAGCGCCAGTTTGAGCTCTTCCCAGGTGGCTTCCGCCGCCTGGGCTTCCAGCAGATCGGACTCTTCAATCAGCGTACAGACCCAATAGGCCTGGCGACCTTCATGGGTACAGGCGTTGCGCACGCGGTCGATAATATCGCTGCGCCGGGTGTCGGGGATGGCGACGGTGGTCACCGGAGTTCGGCCTGGCGGCAGCTCGTCGATAATCGAGGTGTCCAGATCGGCGTAGGCGGTCATCGCCAGGGTGCGGGGGATCGGCGTGGCGGTCATGATCAGCTGATGCGGGTGGAATCCCTGCTGCTGACCTTTCTCCCACAGCGCCAGCCGCTGATGCACGCCGAAGCGGTGCTGTTCGTCAATAATCACCAGCGCCAGGCCGTTAAACTGCACCTGCTCCTGGAAGATGGCGTGGGTGCCGACAATCATCTGCACCTCGCCGCTGGCGATAGCCTCCTGCTGCGCCTGGCGGGCTTTGCCTTTCTGTTTGCCCGCCAGCCAGCCGACTTCAATACCCAGCGGTTCGAACCAGTTGCGGAAGTTATTGGCATGCTGCTCGGCAAGCAGTTCGGTGGGCGCCATCAGCGCCACCTGTTTGCCGTGGACGATAGCGCGCAAGGCGGCCAGGGCAGCGACCAGCGTTTTACCGGAGCCAACGTCGCCCTGCACCAGGCGCATCATCGGCACGTCCAGCGCCATATCGTGTTCAATCTCGGCGGTAACCCGCGCCTGCGCGCCGGTGGGCTTAAAGGGCAGGGAGGCCAGCAGTTGGTTTTTCAGGGTATCGTTGGCGCCGAGCGGCAGGGCGTGATAGCGCTGGGCGCCTGCCCGTAGCGCCAGCATGCTGAGGTTATGCGCCAGCAGCTCTTCCAGAATCAGACGCTGCTGCGCCGGGTGCTTGCCGCTTTCCAGCTCGCTAAGTTGCAAGGAGGGAGGCGGGCGGTGCAGCGTACGCAGCGCCTCCGGCAGGCTCATCATCCCCTGCGCCAGCTCCGGCGGCAGGAGTTCGCTAATCGCGCAGGTTTCCAGGAGCTCAAGCGCCTGATCGGTGAGCTTGCGCAGGGTCGCCTGCTTGATGCCTTCGGTGGTCGGATAAACTGGGGTTAACGTTTCCTGCAGCTCCGGAGTACTCATATCGCCCTGGACGCGATATTCCGGGTGGATCATCTCGGCGCCGTACTTCCCGCGTTTGGCTTCACCGTAGGCCAGCACCCGACGACCGGTCGCGAGGCTGTTTTTCATCGCCGCGTTGAAGTTGAAAAAGCGCATGGTGAGGATGCCGGTGCCATCGCTGATCTGGCAGGTCATCATCCGCCGGCCGCCGAAGGTGATATTGCTGTTGAGCACTTCACCTTCCACGGTGGCATAAACTCCGGGAAGCAGCTCGGCTATCGGGTAAAGATGGGTGCGATCTTCGTAGCGTAAAGGCAGGTGCAGCAGCAGATCCTGTACCGTATGCAGGCCAATCTTCGCCAGTTTGCTGCTCTGCGCAGCGCCCACACCGGTGAGTGAACTGAGCGGAACGGCATCTAACAGGCGGCCTGACATTGGGTTTACCTCGCAGCCTGCATGGTAGCCCACCACGCGGCATCGGCTTCCACTTCGCCCTGCTCGTTAACGTGGGGGTAAGGCAGACCTTTTTGTCTGGCAACGCGGGCCAGCACCGGATAGCCGCCTTCGAACAGCAGGCGCTGCTGCTCTTGTGGCGGCAGCATGCTGTTGGCGCGTTGGTACATCCCGGCATTCTGCCGCTGGCGCTGCGCCTCGTAAAGGATCAGCGCCGAGGCGACGGAGACGTTCAGCGACTGCACCATGCCGATCATCGGGATAATGATGTCCTGATCGGCCAGCGCCAGCGCTTCCTGGGTGATGCCGGTTTTTTCCTGACCCATCAGGATGCAGGTTGGACGCGTATAGTCGATTTCACGAAAATCGATGGCTTTGTCGGAAAGGTGAGTGGCGAGAATTTGCATGCCCTGGCCTTTCAGGTGGCCGACGGCATCTGCGATAGTGCGGTGGGTTTTAACCTGCACCCAGCTGTTGCTGCCCGCGGCGGCGGAGGCCATGGTACGCATCCGGCTGCTCGGCCAGACGGCATGCACTTCGTGTACGCCAACGGCATCTGCGGTCCGGATGACCGCAGAGACGTTATGAGGCTTATGGACCTGCTCCATGCAGACCGTCAGGTCAGGCTGACGCCTGGCGAGCATCTCGCAGATACGCTCGTAGCGCTTTGAGTTCATAAAGCTAGTTTCGGTTACGGGTGACTTTAATCACGTCCGGCATGACGCGGATTTTGCGCATGATATTCGCCAGATGCACGCGGTCGCGCGCGGTCAGGCGGATAAAGGCGCTGTATACGCGGCCATCTTTCTCTTCCGTATTCAGGCTCTGGATATTGGAAGACGCGGTGTTGATCGCCGCCGTCAGGTTAGCCAGCGCGCCCTGGTGGTTAAACATGTCCACCTTGATTTCGGTGATGAACTCCTGAGCGGTCTCTTTATCCCACTCAACCGCCATAAATTTCTCCGGCTCTTTCTGGTAGCCGCGAATGTTACGACAGGATTCATGGTGGATAACCAGCCCTTTACCCGGGCTGACGTGGGCGATAATCGGGTCACCTGGAATTGGACGACAGCACTTGGCGAAGGTGATCAACACGCCATCGGCGCCTTTGATTGGCAGATGACCGTGGTTCGACGCGTTGGCCGGCACCGGCGCCGCAGCGGCTTCGCCCTGCTGCAGGTTTTTTGCCACCACGACGCTCATGGCGTTGCCCAGACCGATTTCCGCCAGCAGATCGTCAAGCGAGGCCAGCTTCATGCGATCGAGTTCGCGCTGGATATTCTCCGGTGGGATCTCGGCGAGTTTGCGGCTTCCGCCCAGCGCGTGATTGAGCAGACGACGGCCAAGGCTGACCGAATCGTCGCGCTTAAGGTTTTTCAGCAGCTGACGGATCTTGGCGCGCGCTTTCGAGCTGACGACAAAGTTCAGCCAGGCGGCGTTCGGGCGAGCGCCCGGCGCGGTGATAATTTCGACAGTCTGACCGCTGGAGAGCGGCTGCGACAGCGGATAGGGCTGACGGTCGACGCGCGCGCCGACGCAGGCATGACCGATATCGGTATGCACCGCGTAGGCGAAGTCCACCGGCGTGGCGCCGGCAGGCAGTTCGACAATGCGCCCTTCCGGGGTGAAAACGTAAATCTCATCGGGGAACAGATCGGATTTTACGCTCTCGATAAATTCAAACGAGCTACCGGCGCTCTGCTGCAGCTCCAGCAGGCTTTGCATCCAGCGCTGAGCGCGGATCTGCGCGGTGGTGCTGCTTTCGCCGCCGTGCTCTTTATAAGCCCAGTGCGCCGCTACCCCCATCTCCGCCATCTGGTCCATGTCTTCGGTACGAATTTGTACCTCGACCGGGACGCCGTGGGGGCCGATCATCGAGGTGTGCAAAGACTGATAGCCGTTAGCTTTCGGAATGGCGATATAGTCTTTAAAACGACCCGGACGCGGTTTGTAGAGGCTGTGCATCTGGCCGAGCACGCGATAGCAGATATCGGCATCATGGACGATAACGCGGAAGGCGTAGATATCCATGATCGAGTGAAAACGTTGCTCTTTGAGCACCATTTTACAGTAGATGGAGTATAGATGCTTCTCGCGACCGCTGACGCGGCAGGGGATCCCCGCTTCCTGCAAACGCCCTTCGATTTCGGAGAGGATCTTTTGAATCATCTCCTTACGGTTGCCGCGCGCCGCTTTGACCACCTCTTTAATGACGCGGTAGCGATTAGGGTACAGTGCTTCAAAGCCCAGCTCTTCGAGCTCGGTTTTGATGTGATGGATACCTAAACGGTGCGCCAGCGGGCTGTAAATTTCCAGCGTTTCGCGGGCGATGCGGCGGCGTTTATCCGGGCGCAGCGAGCCCAGAGTACGCATGTTGTGGGTGCGGTCGGCAAGCTTGATGAGGATGACGCGAATGTCCTGCACCATCGCCATGATCATTTTGCGAAAGTTTTCGGCCTGCGCCTCTTTCTTATCGCGGAACTTGAGCTTATCAAGTTTCGACACCCCCTCTACCAGCTCGGCGACGCTTTTACCAAAAAGCTGTTCCATGTCCTGATAGGTGGCGGGGGTATCTTCAATCACATCATGCAGCAGCGCGGCCATCAGCGTTTCATAGTCGAGCTTCATCTCGGCCAGAATGCAGGCTACCGCGACCGGGTGCGTGATATAGGGTTCACCGCTTGAACGTGTCTGACCCTCGTGAGCGTCACGTGCAACGAGATACGCCTGCCGCAGACGCTTAATCTGGTCTTCCGGCAGGTAGTTTTGAATCAGCTGATTCAGGCTTTCAAACAGATACAAGGGCGACCCGCTGTGTGATTAACGACGACCTTCAGCAATCGCGGTAACGGCTTGTAATTCAGCGGCTTCCTGCTCTTGCTGTTCCTGGCGCTCACGTACGTCGAGGATCTGGTTGTTGATCAGACCTTCTTCGATTTCGCGCAGTGCGATAACGGTGGTTTTATCGTTTTCTTCCGGTACCAGCGGATCCTTTCCGCCAACCTGCATCTGACGAGCGCGACGCGCGGCGACCAGTACCAGGTCAAAACGGTTACCAATTTTCTCTACAGCGTCCTGAACAGTTACGCGTGCCATACTTAAAATGCTCCACAGGTGAAGAAATGACTGGGCATGATACTGAATGTGGGTTCAGTCTGCCAATAGTTTGGTGATTAAAGCGCCATGTCGCTGCTTTTGGCGGCTCATGCGCAGACGTTCAGCGCGGATGATATTTTTCAGGTCGCTCAGGGCGGTGTCAAAATCATCGTTCACAATCAGGTAATCATATTCCGCGTAATGGCTCATTTCCGCAACGGCCTGGGCCATCCGTTTCGCGATCACCTCTTCGCTGTCCTGGCCGCGGCCGCGCAGGCGACGGTCCAGTTCATCTTTTGACGGCGGCAGAATAAAAATACTGCGCGCGCCGGGCATGCTTTTACGGATCTGCTGCGCGCCTTGCCAGTCGATATCGAGGAAGACATCGACGCCGGTCGCCAGCACCTGCTCGATCGCTTTACGCGACGTGCCGTAATAGTTGCCAAAGACCTCTGCATGTTCCAGAAACGCGTTTTCGCCAATCATCGAGCGGAATTCGTCGTGATTCACGAAGAAATAGTGTTCGCCGTGCACTTCACCCGGACGCGGCGCCCTCGTGGTATGGGAGACCGATACCTGGGTGTCATACAACGGTTGGGTTTTTAATAAAGCCTGAATCAGGCTGGATTTACCCGCGCCGCTAGGGGCGGAAACAATATAAAGCGTGCCTTGAGCCATGAGTGTCTTTTGTATGTGGTTATCGAAAGAGGTCCTACATACGAGCCTATTATACACGTCGCCGCGGCGTGACGCAGTCATTGTCACACTTTTTGCCGCTGTTTCTTTCATTTTGCCTGCCGTTTTCCTGAATTCGCCAGCCGTTGCTGCAATGAGGCGTAAATCCTGGAAGGCGCTTCGCAAGGCGAAAAAGCTTCCGTCGCGGCTCGCGGCATTCTGCAGCAGACTCTCCGCCAGGTGATGGAGGAGGGGACTGCAATGCGTAAAGGAGGGTGGTGGCTGGCGTTAGGGATGTTCTCTGCCAGCGCGCTGGCGACGTGTCCGGACTGGCCGCCGGCCAGAGGAAGGCAGGAGACATCACGCCTTCATCAGCAAATTGTCGCCTGGAAAGAGGCTTACTGGCGGCAGGGCGCCAGCGGAGTGAGCGATGACGTTTACGACCAGCTCACCCTGCGCCTGGCGCAGTGGCGACAATGCTTTCCGGGCGCGACGCCTGAGGATGACGATCTGCCTCCGCCCACCGGCGATGCGCGTCATCCGGTGGCCCATACCGGCGTGCGCAAGCTGGCGGATGAGGACAGCGTTGCCCGCTGGATGAAAAATAAATCCGACCTGTGGATACAGCCTAAAGTGGACGGCGTGGCGGTGACTCTCGTTTATCGCCAGGGGCGTCTGGTTCAGGCCATTAGCCGCGGCGATGGTCTACGCGGTGAGGCATGGACCGCCCGAGCGCGGCAGATCCCGGCGCTGGCGAAAGTGATGACCGGTGAACTGGCCGACAGCGTACTGCAAGGGGAACTGTTTCTGCGCCGGGACGGCCATGTCCAGCAGCAGGCCGGGGGGATGAATGCGCGGGCGAAAGTCGCCGGGTTGATGATGCGAGCCGACGCGGCGGCTGCGCTCGGCCAACTGGACGTCTTTATCTGGGCCTGGCCAGACGGCCCGTCGGATATGCGCCGTCGTCAGCAGCTGCTGGCGCAGGCGGGGTTTAAGTACAGCGGACAATATACCCATCCGGTGTCGCGCATCGAGCAGGTGGCGCAGTGGCGCCAGCGCTGGTATCGCTCGCCGCTGCCCTTCGTCAGCGACGGTGTGATTGTGCGCGAAGGACGCGAGCCGCCGGGACGAGTCTGGTCGCCCGGAAAGGGCGAGTGGCTGGCAGCCTGGAAATATCCTCCGGCATCGCGGGTGATGCAGGTACGGGCGATCCGTTTCAGTACCGGCCGCAGCGGCAGACTCAACGTGGTGGCCGAGCTTGAGCCCCAGCGGCTGGATGATAAACGCGTGCAGCGGGTTAACGTTGGCTCTGTGTCCCGCTGGCAGATGCTGGATATTGGGGTTGGCGATCAGCTGCAGATCAGTCTGGCAGGGCAGGGTATTCCTCGGGTCGACGCCGTCGTCTGGCGGACGGCCGAGCGCCATAAACCGACGCCGCCGCCGGCGAAATTTAATGCGCTAACCTGCTATTTCGCCACCCCTGAGTGCAGCGAACAGTTTCTTTCCAGGCTGATCTGGTTGTCATCAAAGTCCGCCCTGAATGTCGATGGCGTGGGGGAAAATTTATGGCGCGTCATTCAGCAGCAAAACCCGATGACGCATATCTTTTCCTGGCTGGCGCTTACCGTTGAGCAGCTGCAGGCGGTGCCAGGGATTTCCGCCGCCCGCGGGCAGCACCTCTGGCATCAGTTTGATCTTGTTCGCAAACGACCTTTTATCCGCTGGGTGCTGGCGATGGGGATCCCGGTGCCGCAGGGGGCGCTGGCGCAGCTCGAAAGCGAGAACTGGCATTTGCTGGCGGCAAAAAGTGAAGCGCAATGGCGCACGCTGCCGGGCGTGGGGGAGATCAGAGCCCGCCAGCTGGTGGCTTTCCTGCACCATCCGGACGTGGTGGCGCTGGCGCAATGGCTTAGCGGGCAGCGCATCCCCGGATTTTAAGGCGGTTAGTGGGCGTCATGGGTGTAGTGGAAGACCGGTAGCCCCAGTTTCCAGCGTAGCGCCAGCATGCGGGCGGTAAAGCCGAACAGCAGTGTAGCCAGCACCACCACATCGTGGCTGCTGACGTAATGTTGCAGAGCAATATAGAGTACGGCTGCGGCAAAGGAGATCCCGGCATACAGCTCTTTCTGGAAGACCAGCGGAATGCGTTTGCAGAACATATCGCGCAGTACGCCGCCGAAGACACCGGTGATCACGGCGGCAATAGAGGCGATAACCGGGCCTTCGCCCATGTCCAGGGCGATCTGCGCGCCGATGATGGAAAACACGATCAGCCCCAGCGCGTCCAGCACCAGAAACAGCCGACGAAGGTGCGGCATCACCGGAGCGGCAATGGTCGTGAGGACGGCGGCGACGGCGACAATGATGACATATTCGGGATGCTTCACCCAACCAAGAGGATAGTGCCCCAGCAGGATATCGCGAACGGAACCCCCGCCCAGCGCGGTCGCAGTGGCGATAATGATGACGCCAAACGTATCCATCCGCCGGCGCCCGGCAGCCAGTGCGCCGGTCATGGCTTCCGCGGTGATACCGATTAAATACAGAACATGAAGCAGCATAGATCCCCCCAGGTAATGGCGGGCAGGTTAACGATTTGTGCGCAGGATCACGATTGAGATTTTCTAAAGCGAATCATTTACGCCAGGAAAAATTAATGGAAATAGTATCCGTGATGGCTTGATTTAAAGGTTTATTGTTTTTTTAGGGATTTTTATTGATTAGAAAAAGTAATGCTAAGTGAAGCGATGGGTATCACTATCGAAAACACTATGATTACGCAATGTTTAAGTCTCGTCCTTTATTCTTTTATTTTTCCTTTTCAAGGCCTGAGAAAATGAGCGTCGCCGCCGGGAATAAAAATCATCTGATCCGCCTGATAGCCGTGGTATTAACCGGGATTCTGGCCGGTCTGTCCGGCATGGTTTTGGCACTAATTTTACACGCGATTCAGCACCTGGCTTTTGGTTACAGTTATGGGCAGATCGTCGGTTCGGTGTCATTTTTACAGGGCGTCACGGAGTCGTCCTGGCCACGCCGCATCGTGGCAATCGTGGCCGGCGGCGCCGTCGCCGGATTTGGCTGGTGGCTGCTTGGTCGCTATGGGCAGAGGCGGGTTTCCATTGCGGCGGCGGTGGCCAACCCCTGCGCACCCATGCCCGCGGGCACCACGACGATCCACGCGCTGCTGCAGATCGTCACAGTAGCGCTGGGCTCCCCGCTTGGCCGCGAAGTGGCGCCCCGGGAAATGGGCGCGCTGGGGGCGGGGATGGTGGCGCGTAAGCTGCGCCTGCTGGAAGATGAAACCCGCACGCTGATTGCCTGTGGGGCGGGCGCGGGTCTGGCGGCGGTCTATAACGTCCCGCTGGCCGGGGCGTTGTTCAGCCTTGAGGTCATGCTGCTGTCGTTTAGCTGGGAAAAAACGCTGGCGGCGATGATGACCTCGGCGATTGCCGCCTGGACGGCCACCCTGGGGTTAGGGGATGAATCGCAATACCATTTTGTTTCCAGCGCACTTCCGCACACCTTTCTCTGGTGGGCGATTCTGGCGGGCCCGATTCTTGGCACCGGCGCCTGGCTCTTTCGCAAAGCGACCAGCGCGGCGCGTTCACGCGCGCGAAGTAACTGGCAGATGCCGGTGTTCTGTCTGCTGGGGTTTTCTCTTCTTGCCATCCTGAGTCTTTATTTCCCCGAGCTTCCGGGCAATGGCAAGGGTCCAATGCAGCTGGCGCTCAGCGACGGGCTGCCTCTCTCCATGGTCGCTGTCCTGTTAGTATTGAAGATGGTGGTGATTCTGGCGGTGCTGCGCGGCGGCGCGGAGGGTGGATTGTTAACCCCAGGGCTGGCGGTGGGCGGATTGGTCAGCCTGCTGCTCTGCGCGCTCTGGCAGCTCGGCTTCCCTGGCGGTGATAAAAGCAGCTTCGCTGTGGTGGGGGCGGCCGCGTTTCTCGCCGCCTCCATGCAGATGCCGTTGACCGCAGTGGCGCTGGTGATGGAGTTTACCCACATGGATCACAGCTATCTGGCTCCGGCGCTGCTGTGCGCGGCAGGGGCGTTTTTAACCTGCCGGGTGCTGGATAAAAAATAGGCTTACCGAGCCGCGGTGAAAGTCAGGGAGGGGCCCGTTGATCCTGAAAGTAAAATCAGCCGCGTTTTTTCCTGATGGTTTCCTCATGGTTAATAAGCCATATTTTTCGTGCAATGCCGCCGCCGTAACCGGTCATCGAACCATCTTTGCCGATAATTCGATGGCACGGGATGATAATCGCGACGCGGTTAGCGCCGTTTGCAGCAGCCACCGCGCGCGTGGCCGTTGGTTTACCTATCTCCATCGCAATCGATTGATAATGCGTCGTCTCACCGAAGCTAACGTGCTGTAAACGGCGCCAGACCGCTCGCTGGAATTCGCTGCCTGGGGTATCAAGCGCCACCTCGAACGATTGACGCTGTCCGGCGAAATACTCCGTTATTTCCTGTTGCGCCTGCCTGGTGTGGGCATTTTCACCTGCGATGATGCTGGCGTTGAACCGCCGCTGCAGGTCGCTGAATTCTGACTCCAGCGCTCGTCTGTCGACAAACTCCAGCAGACAAATTCCCCGTTGCGTTGCACAAACAAACATTGGCCCTAACGGGGTGGTAAAACGATGAATTAAAACAACCTGGCGTTGCGCGCTGGGTGCGAAACCGGTCAATTTTTTGCAGGTATAGCCGAAGCCGCTTAAGGACTCGTAACCGCTATCGAAAGCGACATCGGTAGTTGAGCGGCCTGCTTTTAATTCCTGAAGCGCCATATTCAAACGCTGCATCCGTTGAAAAGCCTGAAAGGTGATCCCGTGGTTTTGCAGGAACCAGCGGCGAACGCGTTCCGGGCTAATATCGTGCTGACGTAGCTCGCTATCGCTGAGGCGGACCTTTGGAGCTTCTCGCAGCAGGCGGAGCGCTTGTTCAACAAAGGCGGGGGCCGTCCGGGCATTCTCCGTCGGGCGACAGACTTTGCATGGCCGGAAGCCGGCATCCAGCGCGGATTTAAAGTCATTATAAAATTCGACGTTTTCCCGCCGGGGTTTTCGCGCCCGACAGACCGAGATACAAAATACGCCGGTGGTTTTCACGCCGACGAAAAAAACGCCGGTGAATTCCACCGCGCGTTCAAGCAGCGCCTGATACCAGATATCGCACTGCATGCTGTCGGTAATTTTCATGGTCAAAAAACACCTGAGAAAGAGTGTTGGGTTTGCACCTGACATAATAAGTCTTTCAGTCTGGCCTGCGTCGCAGCATAAATAAAATTGCCCATCGAAATTCGTTTTACGCCCAGTGTCGATAAGGTGCTGAAGTCAGCCAGCTCAGGCATACACATTACGTTTAAGGGTAAACGCACGTGGTGAACGATGGCGATAATATCCTCCGCGCGGGTGACGCAAGGCACAAAAAAACCGCATGCGCCGTGTTTGGCGTAGAGTTGACCGCGATAGAGCGTCTGAACCAGCGCATCTTGTACGTTGAGAAGAAAGGTATCGGTGCGGACATTAACAAACAGACCGGGACAGGCGCGGGTTATTTCCTGCAGTTTGACGGCAAAGCGCTCCGCATCGTCAAGACGACGCGTACCATCCACCACATGACTATCCTCGAGATTTATTCCACTCACGCCGAGTTGCGCCAGACGCCGGATATTGTCAATGATGTGGCTGGTTGTCGCGCCGTAGCCCGCCTCTAAATCGACGCTTAACGGCAGTTCGCTAACGGTTTTGATGCGTGAGACGACATAAAACAGCTCGTCAAAACTCATCTCTTCGCCATCTTCATACCCTAACATTGCGGCGATAGCAGCGCTGGAGGATCCCAGCGCCTGATAACCAGCCTGCTGAGCAGCCTGAGCGCTGCTGGCATCCCAGACATTGGCAAGCAACAAAGGTTGGTTTTGCTGGTGAAGCGCATTAAAGTCCATTCTTTTCTCTCGCGGTAGTGTTTTCCTGACTGTGCCGCGTTGTGCTTATTTGCCACAACCGAAAACTGGACGACTATTTTTTATAAGTAGATTCTTATCATTCGCCCGTGAGAGAGATAAATAAAAAGGCCATGATTTATCATGGCCCTGGATACCGAAATACATTAACAAACGAGAAAGCGTTACTCGATATTCTGGATTTGCTCGCGCATTTGCTCGATGAGTACCTTCAGCTCAATCGCGGAGTTGGTCACCTCGGCGTTAATCGATTTTGACGCCAGGGTGTTCGATTCACGGTTGAACTCCTGCATCATAAAGTCGAGACGGCGACCCACAGCTTCTTTCTTCTTCAGAATGTTATAGGTCTCTTTAACGTGCGCTTCGAGACGGTCCAGTTCTTCGGCAACGTCGATACGCTGCGCCATCAGCACCAGCTCTTGCTCAAGGCGGTTATTTTCCAGCTGCACTTCCGCATCTTCCAGCTTGGCGACCAGACGCTCGCGCTGCCACTGGAGAATTTCCGGCATATGAGCGCGAACTTTCGCCACTTCGCCGCTCACGCCTTCAAGCCGCTGCTCGATAAGCGCTTTCAGGGCCTGGCCTTCCGTTTCGCGGGCGACGATGAAGTCGTCCAGCGCGCCGTCAAGAGCGGCCAGAATGTCGGCGGCGATGGCGTCGAGATCCTGCTCTTTGGCGGCCATCACGCCCGGCCAGCGCAGGATATCAACCGGGTTGATTTCCCCTTCATCGCTCTGCATTTTCACCCAGTTGGCAGCGTTTACCAGCTGTTTAGCCAGCTTTTCGTTGAGGATGAGTTCACCCTGAGCGCTGGGATCTTGTTCAAAACGCAAGGTGCATTCGACTTTACCGCGAGTCAGGCGGGCGCGAATGCGCTCGCGTACCACGGGCTCCAGACTACGGAACTGCTCCGGCAGGCGGAAGTACGTTTCCAGATAGCGCTGGTTTACCGAGCGCAGCTCCCATGCGGCGCTACCCCAGTCACCCTTGATTTCACGGCGGGCATAGGCGGTCATACTGCGGATCATAGGCGTTCCTGTTTTCGTAATAATGAATGCAAGGATTATAGCCGTGCGGGCGGTGACTTAACAGGAATAGTGATGAAATACTTCAAGGACGATTGTTTTAAGGGATATCGCCGCAAAGTTATTTTCACCAGGGGCTGTAGGTGGGGTTATATATTATGGGAATCCGTAGTTAATATTTTCTGATATTAGATACGGGCATGGAATTCGGATGCCTTTGTACAAATGCATATACCGCCAGACAAGCTATTCTGTGAGTTTTAGGAAGTATAACCACCAGCAATGAGATAGGGTATTACCTTTAAGCATTATGTATGTTTTTTTTGCATTGATTACTATAAATTTATTAAAACTTTGGTGATTGTATTTATGGTGAGAATACTGTTGTATTAATTATATCTAATTGTTTTGTTTTGGCCTTTTTAAGTTTTATGCGGTATTGTCCGACTGAAAGAACGCTAGTATAGTCGTTTAAGATGAGTTCTATAAAAAGGATTTTAATATGGACGCTATCTTTGACAGAGTCGTAAGGGAATTTTTTCCAAATACAACCATACCTTTTTGGAAAAAATGGCTGTTCAGGACGGCATTTGGCAATAAGGTATTTTCTCGCTTAATATATAACGAGCGACTCGTTAATAAAAATGGGGTCGAGTGGGTTAATGCAGTTGTTGAACTCCTTGAGTTGAAATGTGAAAGCGAACACCACCAACTTAACAACATACCTGGGCATGGGGCTACGGTTGTTATTTCAAATCATCCGACGGTTATCGATGGACTTAGCTTAATACATACGGTCTCCCGAGTCAGGAGTGATATAAAAATAATAGCTAATCACGTTTTGCCAATTATATTCCCCCAGGTATCGGAACTTACCATTGGAATTGAGAATATGGCCGGTAAGATGAGCCATAAAAAATTCCGCGAGATGAACGATCACCTGCGAAAAGGAGGCGTATTGATTATATGTCCTGCGGGTAAGCTGGCTAACTGGTCTCTTTCCGGGTTACAGGAGCATAAGTGGAACCCCGGTTTTTTACAGCTTGCTATGAGAAATAATGCAGCATTGGTACCAATTCATATTACGGGAGCAAACAGTAAGATTTATTATCTTACTGCAACATTCTGGCGGCAACTGTCGAACATGATGGTTATTCGTGAAGCTCTCCGCCATCATGGCAAGACCATGAAAATCAATATAGGACAGCAAATAGCCTTATCCTCGTTTAAAGAATACAATAAAGATCTTTCTGCCGCGGCAAATGTATGTTTGACGCACCTCCAGAGTATAGCGAAGAATGGCCCGGCTATGTTAGATACGATTGCGCCGCAAGAATTAGAACCAGGTAAAAAGGAGCTAATTAGCGCAATAGAGGAGTGCGAAATATTAAGGCAGTTTGAAGACGGTAGAAAACTAGTGATATATCGCTGTAATACTAACCGAACCTCACCTATTATTGATGAGTTAGGGCGCTTACGCGAACGCTGTTATCGCGATATTGGTGCCGGAACTGGTAACGACCGAGATAACGATGTTTTTGATGAAAGTTATTATCATATCATTTTGTGGGATCCTTCTGATGTGGAAATCCTGGGAGCATATCGTGTTATGCCCGTTGGCGAGCAGCTGGCCCAACATGGTGTAACAGGCCTCTATAGCAACAGCTTGTTTAAATACCATGATAATGCCTATTCCTGTTTAGAGAAGTGTGTGGAAATTGGCCGCGGCTTTATTCAGAAACCTTATCAAAAAAGTAAGGTGCTTGATTATTTATGGCAAGGGATATTTGACTTTATAAAAAGATATCCGGACTATAAATACTTGCTGGGTGTGCTGACCATTCCTGGAACTTTTCCTGAAAAAGTACAGAAACTCATCATCAGTTTCTATAATATATACTTTTCCTCGACAGCTGATTTTTGTTCGCCGATAGCATTGTTCACTGCCGAAAATGTACAGGATGATACTCCATTTTGTGGCGAAGATTTTAGAGCAGACTGGAGCATGCTCAATCACCTGCTGAGAGAAGAAGGTTATGAACTTCCCTGGCCTTTTAAACAGAGTGCTAAATGGTTCTCCCCGGGCGGATCGTCGATTCTTGCATTCACAAAAGATGATTCTTTTAATTCGATAGCTGGGTTAAATCTGAGCTCTATAGATAAATTGAATGAAAGCTACGTTAAGCATTATTTAAGAGATTAAACTGACGATGATTGTCCGGTCCTGGAGCGAGCGTGCCTCAATCCAGACCGTAGTGATAAGGGAAATGATATGCGTATGGATGCGTTTTAATGCGAAAGCCAATAAATGTATTTATTATATTGATATCGGTGCTGATACTCACCGGGTGTGATAACAAACCAGATAACATGTTATCCGGTTATTCACATGGAGAATTTGTATACCTTTCATATTCTGGTAATGAAAAAATAGAACGGATCTTGATCAATAAAGGAGATAACGTCGCCGCAGGACAGGAGTTAGTGAAGATTGAGTCCTTCGATGCGCAAAATATTTTCCTGCGCGCTGAGGAAAAGCTATCAGCAGAGAGCGCTCTATTACGAAATCTGGAATCTGGCGAACGGCCTGAAGAGCTGGATATTATACGTTCGCAGATTAAAAAAGCACAATCGGCAGAATCTCAGGTAAAGCGACAGCTTGGGCGATATCGTAATCTTTACGCCAATCATGCCATATCGCTTGCGGAATGGGAGGATATCCGGGATGAATTAACTCAAAAAGGCGCACAGGTTGAAGAGTTAATTAATCAACTCAAAGCACGGCAACTCCCTGCCCGGCAGGATGAGATTAGCAAGCAGCGCTCAATGGTGGCCGCGGCAAAACTCGAACGGGATAAGGCGCTGTGGGATGTCCAGCAAACGACGATTGTTTCTCCGGTCAATGCTAAGGTCTTCGATATTATTTATCGTGCCGGGGAGCGCCCTTCTGCTGGTAAACCAATAATCAGTCTGTTACCTCCTGAGAATATAAAAGTACGCTTCTTTATACCCGAAGCGAAGCTCGGTAAATTTAAAATCGGATCTAAGGTAAAACTTATATGCGATGGTTGCGCTGAGCCCATTGCTGGCATTATTAACTATATCAGCCCTGAGGCCGAGTTTACGCCTCCAGTTATTTATAGTACGAAACGTCGTGAGAAGCTCATTTTTATGGCGGAGGCTATCCCTGCGCTGCAGCAGGCAGGGCGGATGAAAATCGGCCAACCGTTTGATGTGGAGATTATTGGCGATGAATAATCTTTGTATTGATGTAAAAAATCTCAATAAACATTTTGGCGAGCATCACGTCGTAAAGGATTTCTCTTTACAGGTGGCAAAAGGCGAGATCTATGGTTTTCTCGGTCCGAACGGTAGCGGAAAAACGACATCGATTCGAATGATGTGTGGTTTGATTACGCCGGATGCCGGTGAAGGTACTTGTCTGGGTATGGATATCTTTACGCAGCGGGAAAAAATAAAAAAAAAGATAGGCTACATGACCCAGTATTTCTCAATGTGGGGAAATTTAACTATTCGGGAAAACTTACTTTTTATTGCGCGGTTATATAGCCTCGATCAGCGTAGAGATCGGGTTGAACGTGCGCTTTCTGAGTTAGGCCTCACTGCCCGACAGCACCAGCTGGCTAAGGAGCTTTCTGGGGGCTGGAAGCAAAGAATGGCCCTCGCCGCCTGTATGTTGCATGAACCTGTTTTGCTATTTCTGGATGAGCCGACTGCTGGCGTGGATCCCAAGGCGCGGCGAGAGTTCTGGCAAATGCTGCACCAGCTTTCTGACCGGGGGATCTCGATACTGGTGAGCACGCATTATATGGATGAGGCTGAGCGCTGCCATAAGGTTGCCTATCTCTCTTATGGTCGGCTGCTGGCGAATGGCACTATTGCGTCGATTATCGCCTCCCAGAATTTGATCACCATGCGAACCAGCGGCGCCGGTCTGACGCTGCTTGAAAGCCAGCTACAGCGCTTGCCGGATATTGAGCAAACGGTCATTTTTGGCAATCAGCTTTATATTACATCCAGAGATGACGCGAAGTTAAAATCCGCGCTTTTTGCCTTTACGCAACAGGGTTATGAGTTCTGTAAGGTGGATACCAATCTGGAAGATGCATTTACCTACTTGATGAAAAATAATTGTGAAAAAAATTAATTTTAGCTTCTCCGTTACGCGGTGGATTGGCGTGGTTATTAAGGAAATTCACGAGCTACGCCGTGATAAAGTCAGCATCAGTATGGTGCTCCTGACACCTCTTTTTCAGCTGATCATTCTTGGCTATGCCATCAATATGGATCCGCATAATCTTCCGACCGCCTTACTAAATTATGATACCGAACGCATGAGTCAAATCTTTGTGACGGAAGCGCAAAATACCGGGTATTTTTCGATGATTCCTGTCGATTCAGAAGAGGCGGCGCAGAAAGCCTTTGTGCGGGGGGATGTCACTTTTATCGTGACGATCCCTGAAGGGTTTACGCGCAAGTTACTGCGTGGAGAAAAGCCACAACTATTGATTCAGGGGGATGCCATCGATCCGATCACCACGGGGAATGCGCTCAGCGCCCTTGTGCAGGTGGCGAAGTCGATGTTTCAGCACGATTTGCCGGGCGACATGCGTGTGGTGCAAAAAGAGGATGATTTCGAGCTTATCATTCATCGCATGTTTAACCCTGAGGGGATAACCCAGTTTAATACTATTCCCGGTATTATGGGGTCTATACTCAGTACAACGTTAATCCTGATGACCGCCCTGTCAATTACCCGCGAGCGAGAAAACGGGGCGTTAGAAAATTTACTGGTCTCTCCGTTGTCCGGGCTTGAGGTCATTATTGGGAAAATAACGCCTTTTGTTATCATTGGTCTGTTTCAGGCGACGTTAATCCTGATTGCCGCCGTTTTGTTGTTCGATATCCCCCTTCACGGTAGCGTCTTCCTACTATTTTTTGTGCTGTTAATTTATGTCTTTCTTTGTCTGTCAATTGGTATCGGTATTTCTGGCTTAGCACAAAACCAGCTGCAGGCGCTGCAAATGTCCTCTTTTTACTTTATCCCTTCCATTATGTTGTCCGGCTTTATTAGCCCCTTTATTAGTATGCCTGACTGGGCGAAAGCCATTGGATCCTGTTTACCGCTGACCTACTTCATCCGCCTGGTTAAGGGCATTATGCTGAAAGGCTATTCAGCAACGGCATTGTTGCCTGACCTCTTGCCGCTGATAGGCCTGGCGGTGATTGTCATTGGTGTGGGGTTGAAATCTTATCGTAAAACGCTGGACTGACATTATCGGCGCGTCCGGCTGGAGTGGGCATAGGCTTTTTGCCATGAAATTCGTATAATGCGCCCTCACATTCGTTTCAAGCCGGAGATTTCTATCATGCGTCCAGCAGGCCGTAGCGCTAATCAGGTGCGTCCCGTCACCCTGACCCGTAATTACACAAAACACGCTGAAGGCTCCGTGCTGGTCGAATTCGGTGATACCAAAGTGCTGTGCACTGCCTCTATTGACGAAGGCGTTCCGCGTTTCCTGAAAGGCCAGGGCCAGGGCTGGATCACCGCTGAATACGGCATGCTGCCGCGTTCTACGCACACGCGTAACGCGCGTGAAGCGGCAAAAGGCAAGCAGGGCGGCCGGACGATGGAAATTCAGCGCCTGATTGCCCGTGCGCTGCGCGCAGCGGTTGACCTGAAAGCGCTGGGCGAATTCACGATTACTCTCGACTGCGATGTACTGCAGGCCGACGGCGGCACTCGCACTGCCTCCATTACCGGTGCCTGCGTGGCGCTGGCCGATGCGCTGAATAAGCTGGTCGCCGCCGGCAAGCTGAAAACCAATCCGATGAAAGGGATGGTGGCCGCGGTCTCCGTCGGTATCGTAAATGGCGAAGCCATCTGCGATCTGGAGTACATCGAAGACTCCGCCGCGGAGACCGACATGAACGTGGTGATGACCGAAGATGGCCGTATTATTGAGGTGCAGGGCACTGCGGAAGGTGAGCCGTTTACCCATGAAGAACTCCTCACTCTCCTGGCGTTAGCCCGAGGGGGGATCGAGTCCATTATCACGACGCAGAAGGCGGCGTTAGAAAATTAATGATTAAGGCGACTGAGAAGTCGCCTTTTTTTTGCGCTTTATCCTTCATCACACCTGCGAAGGGGAGCGCGCAGTCTGACAATGATGAAAAGTACCAAAGGAGCGAATCCATGAAGCCGTATCAGCGCCAGTTTATTGAGTTTGCGCTTAGCAAGCAGGTTCTTAAGTTTGGCGAATTCACGCTGAAATCCGGGCGCAAGAGCCCCTATTTCTTCAACGCCGGCCTGTTTAACACCGGGCGCGATCTGGCTCTGCTGGGCCGTTTTTATGCCGAGGCGCTGGTGGATTCCGGAATTGAGTTTGACCTGCTGTTTGGCCCGGCCTACAAAGGAATCCCAATCGCCACCACCACCGCGGTGGCGTTAGCCGAGCATCATGACCGCGATCTGCCTTACTGCTTTAACCGCAAAGAGGCAAAAACCCATGGCGAAGGCGGCAATCTGGTCGGTAGCCCGCTGCAGGGCCGGGTAATGCTGGTGGATGACGTGATCACCGCCGGTACGGCGATTCGCGAATCCATGGAGATTATCCAGGCCCAGGGCGCGCAGCTGGCGGGCGTTCTGATCTCCCTGGATCGTCAGGAACGCGGCCGCGGCGAGATCTCCGCCATTCAGGAAGTGGAGCGGGATTACGGCTGCCAGGTTATCTCAATCATCACTCTGAAAGAGCTGATTACTTATCTGGAAGAGAAACCCGAGATGGCGGAACACCTGGCGTCAGTTCGCGCCTATCGTGAAGCCTACGGCGTCTAAGACATACGCCCGGTAAGCGTCACGCTACCGGGCATCTCAGAAGAAGATTACTGCAGCTGTGCGGCGACCAGCGGCCAGCGGGCGTCGAAATCATCCGTCGGACGATATTTGAACTCGCTGCGCACAAAGCGCGACAGCATGCCCTCGCAGAAAGCCAGCAGCTGGCTGGCCAGCAGGGTTTCGTCGAGGGTGTAGCCTTCGCCTTCGCGCATTTTTTTCTCGCGCATCACCTGGCGTAGCTGCGCTTCGATGCGCTCAAAAAGCTGGTTGATGCGACCCTGAAGCCGGTCCTGTTCGAACATCAGCGCGTGCCCGGTGAGGATACGCGTCAGCCCAGGATTACGCTCGCCAAAGCCAAGAATCAACAGAACGATCAGGCGCAGGCGCGCGGTGGTGTCCTTTTCATCTTTCAAAATCAAATTGATGCGCGTAATCAGACTGTCTTCAATGAACTCGATCAGGCTGTCAAACATGCGGGTTTTGCTGGGAAAATGGCGATACAGCGCGGCTTCAGAGACGCCGACGGAAGCCGCCAGTTTCGCGGTGGTAATACGCTGACTACCATCGCTGGATTCCAGCATCAGCGCCAGAGATTGAAGTATTTCTTCGCGACGATTCCGTTTCGCAGTTTGCTTTTCTGCCATGTTTTAAAATACCCCTGAAAATAAGCACTTGTCAGGCAGACATCCACAACGCGACCGCAAACCAGGGCTTGCGGTAATGTTATTGCGTTATGCGCGTTGGGATGCAGATTCCGTGTTGCTGGGCTTATTTACGCCCTGAGTGACCGAAGCCGCCTTCGCCGCGGTCGGTGGCATCGAAGGATTCCACCAGGTTAAATTCCGCCTGAACGACCGGCACAAAGACCATCTGTGCGATACGTTCGCCCGGCTCGATAATAAAGCTCTGCTGACCGCGGTTCCAGACGGACACCATCAGCTGCCCCTGGTAATCGGAGTCGATAAGGCCCACCAGGTTGCCCAGGACTACGCCATGCTTATGACCCAGGCCGGAGCGCGGCAGGATCACCGCCGCCAGAGAGGGATCGGCGATATGAATCGCAAGGCCGGTCGGCAACAGCGTGGTTGCGCCCGGCGCCAGCTCTACGGCGTCGTCGAGACAGGCTCGCAGGTCAAGTCCGGCGGAGCCGGAGGTGGCATAGGTCGGCAGCGGAAATTGCTGGCCGACACGCGGGTCCAGAATCTTAACGTCGATTTTTTTCATCATAACGGGTCACGATCTCGTCGAGTAATAATTGGCCCAGGAGTTCCTTGCGCTCAAGTGGTAAGCGCTTTTCCCCATCCTGCCAGAAAAGGTGTAGTGCGTTGCTGTCGCTGTTAAAGCCCTGATTAGGCTGGGAAACATCGTTGGCGCAAATCAGGTCGAGGTTCTTGCGGGCACGTTTTTGCCGCGCATATTCTTCCACATTATTCGTTTCGGCGGCAAACCCAACGACGTAGGGGCGATGTGATTTTAGCGCCGCGACCCCGGCCACGATATCCGGGTTTTTAACCATTTTTATTGTTAATTCATCACCTTGTTTTTTTATTTTATCTTCGGCGATGACGGCGGCGCGGTAATCCGCTACCGCGGCGCAGCCAATAAAAATGTGCTGCTGCTGGGCGCCAGCCTGGACGGCCGCTTCCATCTCCAGCGCGGTAGTGACATCAATGCGCTGCACAAACGGCGGGGTCGGTAGCGA
This sequence comes from Klebsiella sp. MS 92-3, assembly GCF_000195655.1. Taxonomy (NCBI): domain Bacteria; kingdom Pseudomonadati; phylum Pseudomonadota; class Gammaproteobacteria; order Enterobacterales; family Enterobacteriaceae; genus Klebsiella; species Klebsiella sp. MS 92-3. The sequence continues at coordinate 32,837 of NZ_GL882715.1, read as the reverse complement.
TACCGGCCCGCTGATCAAGGTCACGTTCGCGCCCCGCTGCGCTGCGGCGGCGGCAATCGCGAAGCCCATCTTGCCAGAGCTGTGGTTGGTGATATAACGCACCGGATCCAATGGCTCACGGGTCGGGCCCGCGGTAATCATGAGGTTGAGATGTTGCAAATCTTTGACAGGGGAGGCGAAATGCTGCGCGGCCATGTCTACGATAGTTAACGGATCGAGCATTCTCCCCGGGCCGACGTCGCCGCAGGCCTGGCTACCGCTGTCTGGTCCCCATAGCAGCAGCCCGCGGGTAGCGAGCGTCTGCAGATTATGCTGGGTGGCCTGCGCGCGATACATCTGCTGGTTCATGGCGGGCACCACGGCAACCGGGGATGGGGTGGCAAGACAGATCGTCGACACCAGATCGTTGGCCATGCCGGCCGCCACGCGAGCGATTAAATCGGCGGTCGCTGGGGCGAGGATCACCAGGTCGGCCCATTTACCGAGCTCAATATGGCCCATTGCCGCTTCCGCCGCCGGATCGAGCAGGCTGTCGGAAACCGGATAGCCGGATACCGCCTGCAGGCTGAGTGGGGTGATGAACGCTTTTGCCGCCTCCGTCATCGCGACACGCACTTCCGCGCCGCGTTCACGCAGCCGGCGCACCAGTTCCGGGGTTTTATACGCCGCGATGCCGCCGCTGACGCCCAGGACGATTTTTTTACCCGCCAGAGTCATCATGATGTCTTCCTGTTGCCGTAGACCAGAATCCGCGCATCTTATCACAATCCTGCCGCCGTCGTGTCTCTGCCGGGCATTCACTTTGCGAGCGGCTACGCAGGGTGAAAATCGACGGGTCGGCAGCGCCGTCAGGCTGTGCCAGGATAGGCTGATTCACCCAGGAGGGCGCATGGACGGAATGGAAAATCTGATGCCACGGGAGAAGATGCTGCAATACGGCATCGAAACGCTAACGGATGTTGAGCTGCTGGCGCTGTTTCTGCGCGTCGGCACGCGTCGTCAGGATGTGCTCAGCTATGCCCAGGCGTTACTGCAGCGTTTTGGCTCACTCTACGCTCTGCTTTCCGCTGATAAAGCGCAACTGATTGCTGTAGACGGACTGGGGCTGGCGAAATATGCCCAACTGAAGGGCATTGCCGAGCTGGCGCGACGCTATTTTAGCTCGCAGCTGGTCGAGGAGGCCGCGCTGGTCACCCCCTCGATGACGCGCGAGTTTTTACAAAGCCAGCTGACGGAAGAGGAGCGCGAGATCTTTATGGTGATCTTTTTAGATAATCAGAACCGGGTGTTGAAACATAGTCGTCTTTTTTCTGGTACTCTTAGCCACGTTGAGGTGCATCCGCGAGAAATTGTACGCGAAGCCATCAAAGTGAACGCCGCCGCCGTGATCCTTGCGCATAATCATCCCTCCGGTAGCCCGGAGCCAAGTCAGGCCGACAGACTGATTACCGAAAGGGTGATAAAATGTTGTAGATTCATGGAGATACGCGTGCTTGATCATCTGGTTATCGGCCGCGGTGCGTATGTATCTTTTGCCGAACGTGGCTGGATTTAGCCCCGAACTGGCGATCCTTCGGGATCTTTGTCTGTTCGGGACTTGAGCACATCGCCGAGTCAGCGTATACTACGCCACCTTTGAGAATCTCGGGTTTGGCATTTGGGCCTGGCAGTCGAGAGTTCACATTGAACTGCGATGACCAGGCTGTAAAGCCTGACGAGGCGCCAATACCCCATACGAAGCTCGAGCTAATTTGATTTTTGGAGAATAGACATGTCCCGAGTCTGCCAAGTTACTGGCAAGCGTCCGGTGACCGGTAACAACCGTTCCCACGCACTGAACGCGACTAAACGCCGTTTCCTGCCGAACCTGCACTCTCACCGTTTCTGGGTTGAGAGCGAGAAGCGTTTTGTCACCCTGCGCGTATCTGCTAAAGGTATGCGTGTAATCGATAAGAAAGGCATCGATACAGTTCTGGCTGAACTGCGTGCCCGTGGCGAAAAGTACTAAGTACTTAGAGGAAATAAATCATGGCTAAAGGTATTCGTGAGAAAATCAAGCTGGTTTCTTCCGCTGGTACTGGTCACTTCTACACCACCACGAAGAACAAACGTACCAAACCGGAAAAAATGGAACTGAAAAAGTACGATCCGGTTGTACGTCAGCACGTTATCTACAAAGAAGCTAAAATTAAATAATTTTAGCCTCCTTGTATAAAAACCCCGCTTCGGCGGGGTTTTTTGTTTTTAAAACTCCCCCATATTGCTTTCACATACTCCCTTTTCAGTCACCTGTCCGTGAAGCACAATACGTCGGGTAAACGGAGGAAAATCATGCCTGAATTACCAGAGGTTGAAACCAGCCGCCGCGGCATCGAGCCGCACCTGGTTGGCGCAACCATTCTGCACGCCGTCGTGCGCAACGGACGGCTGCGCTGGCCGGTTTCCGAAGAGATCTATCGCCTGAGCGACGTTCCGGTTCTCAGCGTGCGTCGCCGCGCCAAATACCTGCTTCTGGAGCTGCCGGACGGCTGGATCATCGTCCATCTTGGGATGTCGGGGAGCCTGCGCATCCTGAGCGAAGAGCTGCCTGCTGAAAAACACGATCACGTTGACCTGGTCATGAGTAACGGCAAGGTGTTGCGCTACACCGATCCACGCCGCTTTGGCGCCTGGTTGTGGACCAGAACGCTGGAAGGCCATCCGGTACTGGCCCATCTTGGCCCGGAGCCGCTCAGCGACGCGTTCAACGCCGACTATCTCCAGCAAAAATGCGCGAAGAAGAAAACCGCGATCAAACCCTGGCTGATGGATAACAAGCTGGTGGTGGGCGTGGGGAATATCTACGCCAGTGAATCGCTGTTCTCCGCCGGGATCCATCCTGACCGGCTGGCGTCCTCGCTGTCGCGGGAAGAGTGTGAGCAGCTGGTGAAGGTGATTAAGCTGGTCCTGCTGCGTTCGATAGAGCAGGGCGGCACCACGTTAAAGGATTTCCTGCAAAGCGATGGCAAGCCGGGCTATTTCGCCCAGGAGCTACAGGTCTATGGCCGCAAGGGCGAACCCTGCCGGATCTGCGGCACGCCGGTCGTCGGGACCAAACATGCCCAGCGGGCGACCTTTTATTGCCGTCAGTGCCAGAAGTAGTTCTCAGGAACAGGAATGTTTGTCGGCCAGGTCAGCGGGCCTGCGGGTGCGCATCTGGTGGGCCGGGGGCGTTTGTAGGCCAGGTCAGCGTAGCGCCATCTGGCACAAAGACCGGGACAGAGCCGGTGTGAATGGCCCAGCGGCGCAGTGCTGCGCCAGCCGACGTGGCTCATGTCCCGGCAGATGCGTTACTTCAGCTTATTCAACAGCGCCTGATGCACATTAGCTGGCAGAAAGTGAGAAACGTCGCCCTGGTGGCGCGCCACTTCCTTCACCAGTGAGGAAGAGATAAACGACCACTCTTTGCACGGCATCAGAAACACGCTCTCAAGGGTGGGCATCAGGTGGCGGTTCATATGAGCCAGCTGCATCTCATACTCGAAATCCGCCACCGCCCGCAGGCCGCGGATCAGGATATTGGCCTGCTGCGCGCGCGCGAAATTGGCCATTAAATCACTGAAGCCGATAACCTCCACGTTCACCAGGTGGGCCGTCGCCTGCTCTGCCAGCGCAATGCGCTCATCAAGGCTGAACATCGGCTTTTTACTCGGGCTGGCGGCGATAGCCAGCACCACTTTATCGAACATACTTGCCGCGCGGGTGACAATATCGATATGACCGTTGGTGATGGGGTCGAAGGTACCCGGATAGATCGCTTTTGTGCTCATGATGACTCTTTCTCCGAGTAGCCGTGGCTCAGCGCCCACAGCTCGGTATATTTCGTAAACGTATACTGCGCGTTGACCATCGCCAGTAACCATCCCTGTTTACCGTCCAGCACCCCACCGCGCAATAGCAACGTCTTGAGGAACGCGCCCAGCGTATGGCTGAAAATCCCTGCCATCGAGGTCTTCTTGCCCTTCTGGTGACGCTCAAGCGCCCACGCGGCGGCATACGCCAGCTGTTTTTGCTGGAAGCCAGCGAAGTCGCGGCAGGTCAGGTGCAGGAGATCGCCGGTCAGCGGAATAACCTCGGCGCCCAGGCTATCCAGCGATTCATGGACCAGATTATCGTTATAGCGGTAACGGGCGCGTTCGTACAGGCGCAGGACGCGATCGGGATACCAACCGCTGTGGCGCATAAAGCGTCCGAGAAAATAGTTACGGCGGGCGATGCTGTAGATGGCGCCGCGCTGGGGGGCGTCCAGTACCTTAAGAATAGCCTGCCTGAGTTCTGGCGTGACGCGCTCATCGGTATCGATCATCAACACCCAGTCGCCGGTGGCGTAATCCTGCGCGCGCTGGCGCTGAATGCCATAGCCTCGCCAGTCGGTATGGGTATAGACCTGGGCGCCGAGGCGGCGGGCCAGCTCAACGGTGTTGTCGGTGCTACCGGAGTCGAGGACGATAATTTCATCCGCCCAGCTAACGGAGCCCAGACAATCCGGCAGCAGGTCGGCGGCGTTTTTAGCGATCATCACCACGGAAAGCCGGTTCGACATTAATGACTCCGCTGCGGCAGGTAAGGTTGCAGTAACTGTAGCAGACGCGACAGCGCGCCCTGGTTCTGGTGCAGCACTTCCACCGCGTGACGGCCATACCACAGACGGTAATCTTCATCGGTCAGGAGCGTGGACACCTCCCTGACCAGCGAATCGGCATCGGTAACGGTGATCAGGCCATCGTCCTGCTGCAGCTTGGCGCAGATATCTTTGAAGTTGAAGGTATGCGGACCCATCAGCACCGGAATGGCGTGCGCCGCCGGCTCTAGCGGGTTATGGCCGCCGCGCTCCACCAGGCTGCCGCCGACGAAGGCGAGGTCGGCAATGCCGTAGAGCAGCATCAGCTCGCCCATGGTATCGCCAATGACTACCTGGGTACTGGAGGAGGGGATCTCGCCGGTGCTGCGCAGAGTAAAGCTCATCCCAGCCTTTTGTACCATCTCACGGGCGTCAGGGAAGCGCTCCGGATGGCGGGGAACAAGGATCAGCAGCAGGTTCGGGAATGTCTCCAGCAGTTTTTTATGCGCCTGGAGGATGATTTGTTCTTCACCGTCGTGGGTGCTGGTGGCAATCCAGACCTTGCGGTGCGGTGCCCATTGCCGACGCAGCGTCACCGCCCGGGCCGCCAGCTCTGGCGTGACGGAGATATCGAATTTCAGGCTGCCGGTGACCGCCAGCTGGTTGCGCTTCAGCCCCAGAGAGAGGAAGCGGTTACCATCTTCTTCATTCTGCGCGGCGATAAGCGTAATGCGGCTCAACAGGCGGCGCATAAAGCCGCCCAGTTTGGCATAGCCTTTGGCGGAACGTTCGGACAGGCGCGCGTTGGCGATCACCAGCGGGATCTTACGCTTATGCAGCGCGGCCACCATATTCGGCCACAGCTCGGTCTCCATAACGATCACCAGCTTCGGCTGAACGGTGTTCAGGAAGCGGTTCATGGCGCCGGGCAGATCGTAGGGCAGATAGACGTGATGAACATCTTTGCCAAACGCCGACATGGCGCGCTCGGAGCCGGTCGGCGTCATGGTGGTGACAGTGATCGGCAGAGAAGGGTAGCGGTGGCGCAGGGCGCGGACCAGCGGAATGGCGGCTAAGGTCTCGCCGACGGAAACGGAGTGCAGCAGAATGCCATCCGGCTCTACCTTGTTCTGACAGAAGCCATAGCGTTCCGCCCAGCGTTTGCGATAGGCAGGAGCCTTACGACTGCGCAGCAGCAGCCGCAGCCACACCAGCGGCTGAATAAGGTAAAGTAGGGTGGTATAAAGCAATTCCAAACTATTTATCCGTTCTCTGTTTTGGCGGGCAAATTCTAAGCATTTAGCCCGCGTAAAGCTATCTCTTTGGCGGAAACAGCGGGTTTTTGGTCTATCCCGCGTGGCGATAACGCTTAATACGCAGATAACGGCGTCCCAGGCGCCAGCGTAAACGGAAAGTACAGGCGTTTTTCCAGATTAACCGCCAGATACCGCGGTCGAAGAATTCGTTAATAATAACATGCTTTTTGGACTCATCTTTCATGCTATCGAAGGTATGGATGATCCCCAGGCCTTCTTTGGCGATCTGCCAGCGACAGGCGGCGATATGGCGTACTTTATCCGGGTAGCGCTGGTTAATCGCCTCCAGCATCTCCAGAATCTTCATATAGTGGCGCGCCGAACGCATCAGCGTGTCGTCGTTGTCCGGCTTATGCGACACCGACTCAGAGTGAATGTAGTAATCATAGAACTGCTGACTGGTGTACTGCACGCGCTCCGCGGCCAGCAGGGCTTCTGTGGTCCATGGGATATCCTGATGGCGCAGGCCAGGCTCGAAATGGAAGTGATGCTGGCGGATAAAGTCGTGACGATAAATATTAAGCCAGGTGACGTGCAGAAACTTCCGCGAGTCCAGGGCCTGCTTAAGCCAGACATGGCCCGGCAGCACATCCGTCGAGGGCAGGCGATCCAGTGGGAAGATCGGGTGGCTCTCGCGGCGCTTTTCGTACACATAGGTGCCGTTGCAGGTAGCGATATCGAGATGTTCTTTCTCGGCCATCTCCAGCAGCGTGCGATACATGCCCGGATAGAGTTTGTCGTCGATATCCGGAAACGCGAGATATTTGCCGCTGGCGGCGGCGAGGCCGGTATTGCGCGCGACCGAGACGCCCTGGTTTTCCTGCTCCAGCACCTGGACGTTCTGCAGCCGCTCCTGCCATTCGGCGATCACCGCCAGGCTGTTGTCTGTCGAACCATCGTTCACCAGGATCAGTTCATAGCTGTCCAGCTGCTGCTGTTCAATGCACTCAAAGAATTGCGCTAGAAATTTCTCACCGTTGTAGACGGCAGCCACGATGCTCAATAAAGGCGTTTGACTCATAAATCTTCGATCCTGGTTAACTAACGGCGTCAGGTGCGCTGCAGCTGACGGTACTGCTGACAAATGGATACGACGCTGAATTTTTCCAGCGCGGCATCGTCGATGGCCGGCGGGTTATGGTAAATGCTTTGCATCGTCTGAGCCAGCGCCGGACTGGTGAGATCCGCCAGACCGCGGGCAAGTTCGCCGGTGAGGATCTCGGTGACGCCGCCGGGGCAGCGGGTGCTGGCGACCGGAGTATGTAACAGTAGCGCCTCCACCACCACATTGCCGAATCCTTCGCTATCGGAGCTCAAAACCAGCATCCGTGCGCCTTTGATCCACGGTAAGGGGTTTTTCTGAAAGCCTTTGAACCACACCCGATCGTCAATGTGCAGCGTTTTTGCCAGCTGGCGCAGGCGCGGCTCTTGCTCCGGTTTTCCCTGGCCTAGCAGCACCAGCGGTGCGTCGATGCCGCTCTGCGCATAGGCTTCAAGCAGGCGGTCATGGCGTTTGCCCGGATGGAAGCGACCGACGTGAATCAGGTAGTCACCGTCCGGGCGCTCGCTATCGGCTTCCGCCTCGGCGCGCAGGGCAGTGATATCGAAGGGATTGTAGATGGTTTTCAGCTGTGCCGGGCGCAGGGCAAACTCTTCCACCAGATCTCGCCCCACCGCGTCGGAAACCGTCACCACGTTGCGACCCTGATAAATTCGCTTAATTTTCTGCTGCTTCATCCAGCGGTCAAAGCCGGTGCGGTGCCCGAGATAGGAGGCAGAGAATACGCCGTGCAGACAGAACCAGACGTTACGCTCGCGCAGCGCCCGGCTGCGGGCGACGATGCGGTCGGTTTTGTGCAGGTTGGAGAGCACAAGGTCAAATTGCCCCTGCTGTTCGGCCCGCACGACTGCGGCATCCAGCTGGCGGGCGCGGCGGGACAGCTCGGTCAGCTTGCGCCACGGTTTACGGCAGCGATCGGCAACTACCTGGTAGTCGAGCCCCTCGGGCAATGGGTACTCGCAGACATCGCGCAGCGAAATGAGCGACACCCGATCGCCGTCGCGCAGGAACTGTGCCGCCAGGGTCAGAACCACTTTTTCCGCGCCGCCGCCGGGTAAGCCGTCAATCACAAATAAGATGCGCATCGTTATTTCACCAGATCCTGATAAAGAGAAAGCAGCTGGGTTGAGAGTCGCTCGCTGGTGCAGGCCATAATGCGCTCGCGGGCGTGACCGCCTTCCGCGGAGCCCAGCGCGCGCGCGGGCAGGGCCATTACCGCCTGCTGTAGCGCCGGGATATCCAGAGCGTCGCAGACGTAACCATTGTGGCCGTCGACGATAAACTCCGCCCCGCCGCAGCCGGTAGTGGTGATCACCGGCAGACCGCAGGCCATTGCCTCGAGGATGACGTTGGGGAACGGATCGTAGAGGGTGGGCAGCAGCAGACCATCGGCCATTTGATAGAAGGGCAATGTCTCCGACTGCATGCCGAAGAAGCGCACCCGCGCTTCACAGTTCAGGCTCTTCGCCAGCGCCTGATAGCGCGGCTGATCCTTATCTTTGCCGACCACCAGCAGGTAGCGATCGGTGGGAGCGATGGCGCGGATCGCCGCCGCCAGCCCTTTACGTTCAAAGCCGGAGCCGACGTAGATCAGGCAGGTCGCCTGCAGCGGCAGCTGCCATTTGGCGCGTAAGGCGGCAAAGGTCTCTTCGTCTGGCGGCAGGAAGCGCTGGTTGTCAATGGCGTTGTAAATAACGTGGATCTTCTCCGCCGGCAGGCCAAAGTCTTCGATAATCTCGCGCTTGATCATCTCGGCGTTGCAGATCACCCCGCGCAGGTGTGAGTCTTCATACATCTCGCGTTCCGCCTGCATGACGTAGCGGTGGTAACGGTCGGCGAACAGCAGGCGGCTTTTCCAGGCCGGTAAAATGCGCGAGCGCTGCTGCAGCCAGCGGCGATGAACGCCATCGCCAGCGCGGTAGAGATCGCAGCCGGGAATACGTTCATGGCTCTGCACCAGGTCGAAGGACTCGCGCTGCCAGAGCGCGCGCGCGGCGTTGGCAAAGCCGCGCTCGCGGCTGATGCGCCCCCATTTACGTGGGTTACAGATATGGATCTGCCAGTCCGGTTTCACCGGCCCCTGCCATTCGCGGGTGATGACGTTCAGTTGCAGATGACTGCTGTCGAGGGCTTCCAGCGCGCGGGAGACAAACCGTTCTGCGCCGCCGTCCGGGCGGTACTTCTGCCGCACCAGAGCCAGCCTGAATTTACTCATGCCAGTACCTTTTTCGCCGCCGCGATCACGGCGTCGGTAGGAATTAAATCAAGATAACGTTCGTCGGTGTTGGTGTTGATAGCGTCCGGATCGGGCAGCGGACCGAAGTCGCCGGCCCAGATCACCTCGCCTTTCGCCTGCCACGGACGCCAGAAGGTCAGCTTCGAGGGACCGAACAGGGCGACCAGCGGAGTGCCAAGGGCTGCAGCCATATGCATCGGCACCGAGTCGACGCCGATAAACAACCGGGCATGATCGATCACCGCCGCCAGCTGGCGCAGCGTTAACTGGCCGGCTAAAGAGTGTAGTCGCGCCTGCGGGCAGCCGGCGATGATGGTATCCACCATCTTCTTCTCTCTAGCATCGGGGCCGGAGGTGAGCACCACCGCGTATCCTTCGGCGGACAGCGCGTTGATCAGGGCGCTCATCCGATCTTCACGCCAGCATTTAAAGAACCAGCGCGACGTCGGCTGGATGACGATGTAGTGTTCCCGGAAGTCCTCCGGCAGCAGGGCGCGGCTGGCGGCCCAGTCTGCTTCGCTGTAGCCCATCCGCGCCGGCGCATCGTTCAACTGGAGACCGAGCGGAGCGAGAATAGAGAGATTCTGCTGTACCGTATGCAGCTGGTTGTGCTGTTGGGTGGAGGCCAGCGCGGTGTGGCAATAGCGCCAGACCGGGTGGCGGCGCTTCGGAAAATCAAAACCAATCCGCGTCGCGGCGCCGGTCAGTTTGCTGATAACCGCGCTCGGCCACTGGTCGGCCAGGTTAAGCACCATATCGTACCGCTGCTGGCGCAGCGTCTGAATGAGCTGCCATTGCATCTTCAGCTGATACCTTTTTCCCTGCTTTTTCCAGCGGCGATCGAGACCATAAATATGGTGGATATCGGGGTTGGCTGCGAGCATATCCCGGGTCTCTTCATACAACAGGACATCCACGCTGGCGGCGGGGTACTGCTGTTTCAGCGCGTGAATAAGCGGCGTGATCAGCAGCATGTCGCCATGATGGCGCAGCTTAATGACCAGGATCCGCGCCGGGTTCAACGGGCCGCGGGAGAGGGTTTCAGGCGTCATACTCTGTTCTTCATCCAGGATAAGGGTTCCGATTCTAGGGGATCAGACAGATTGAGAGAAGCGTTGTATTGCTCTACCATGACCCGATACGTATGGCCTGAGGACGTTTTCGTGCACAATCCCGCATTTCTCATCACGATTGATACAGAGGGCGATAACCTCTGGCAAAAACATGACAGCATCACCACCGAGAATGCGCGTTATCTTCCGCGTTTTCAGCAGCTTTGCGAAAAGTATGGCTTTAAACCGGTCTATTTGACCAACTATGAAATGGCCATCGACCCCTTTTATATCGAATTCGCCAGAGACGTGATTGCCCGCGGCACCGCGGAAGTCGGCATGCATCTGCATGCGTGGAACAGCCCGCCGACCGAGCCGCTGACTGCAGATGACTGGCGCCATAAGCCTTATCTTATTGAATACAGCGACGCTATGATGCGTGAGAAGGTCGACTATATGACGCGTCTGCTGGAGGATACCTTCCAGACCAAAATGGTTAGCCATCGCGCCGGGCGCTGGGCTTTTGACGAGCGCTATGCGCGTCTGCTGGTGGAGTACGGGTATCAGGTGGATTGCTCGGTGACCCCGCGGGTGAACTGGAAGACCGCCAAGGGGGCGCCGCAGGGCGATGGCGGGACCGATTATCGCCGCTTTCCGCAGCATGCCTATTTCCTCGATGAAAATGACATCAGCCGCGAGGGCCACTCGCCGCTGCTGGAAGTGCCGATGAGCATCCAGTACAAGCACTCAGCGTGGATGAACAGCGTGAAGCAGGGTTACGACCGCCTGCGCGGCAAAGTGCGCTCCCCCTCCGTACACTGGCTGCGACCGATGGGCGGCAATGTGGAGACGATGAAAAAAGTCGTCGAACAAACGTTGACGCAGGGCAATGACTACGTGGAATATATGCTCCACTCTTCAGAGTATATGCCCGGCGGCAGCCCCACGTTCCAGAATGAACGGGATATTGAGCGTTTATACGCTGACCTCGAAGCCTTTTTTAGCTGGCTGGCGCCGCAGGTGAAGGGCATGACGTTGGCAGAATATTACCAGCGGAAAATTACACAGCGCTAACACAGCTCAAGGTACCGTATGCGTATCCTTAAACAATTAACGCGGAAAAAGAATGCCTTTTTCCGCGGCATTAAATTTAATTTAATTAACTATCGATACAGAAATAAGCCGGCGCGTAAAGCCTTCGACCCAGCGGCTGTGCGCCGCGTGCTGCTATTGCGTCTGGATGATAAAGTCGGTGATATGGTGGTCACGACCGGCTGCGCCAGAATACTGGCCGAACGGGGATATCAGGTTTCGGTGTTAACCGGACCAATATGCAGCGAAATATTAGCAGGCTCAGAATTCATTCAGCAAGTATATTTATATCGGCCCCGCATGTCCTTAAATACGTTGCGGGCGGCGGGTTTTGATGCGGTTATCGATTTTGATGACGTGACCAGCTATGAACGCTTTAAATTACTCGCCGATTTACGGGCGACCAGCGTGATTGGTTTTAATAAAGAGCCCTATAAACTTTACGATCACTCAATCGCTTTTTTTGACGGCAATAGCCATATTTCCCTGCGCTATAAGCAGGTGGTGAAGCTGTTTGGCATCGTTGACGACCGCCCGTATCACTATCATCTCCCCGGCTGCCGCCATGAGCGGGAGAAAGTGGCCCGCTTGCTTTCTCAGGCCGGAGAGGTCGAACTGCGTATCGCCATTAACCCTTTTCCCGCCTCCGAGGATAAAGACTTCTGTCGTCACCAGGTGGCGACCCTGGTCGAGCGGCTACATGCTCTGCCTTACCGGGTCTGTATCGTGATGGTGGGGCGCAGTGAAAAAATCCGCCAGCTGGGGCTGGATATGGCGCTGTACATCGCCGACAGCACCATCAACTCCGCCGTAGAAGTGATCCGCAGCTGTGATTTAGTCATTACGCCGGATACCTCGATCGTGCATATTGCCCGGGCTTTCGATAAGCCGATGGTGGCGGTCTATAACAAACGCAAACTCAAGAATACCGGGCTGCCCGGCTATCACATCTGGGCGCCGGGCTATGACAAGGCGAAGCAGATAGTCTGTGAAGAAGCGAATGTCGCCGATGTGGCGATTGAGTCGGTGTGGCCCGTGATTAAAGAGCAGGCCGACCGGCTGGTCGCCGCCCGCAGTTGATTTAAAAAGTTAATATAAAAAGGGCCGCTGACGGCCCTTTTTGTTAGCGTTTTTCCGCCAACCCTTTGCTGAGCGCAATGCCCAGCGGCAGCCAGAACAGCACCCAGGTTTCCCGGGGATTGCTGATGATAAACATCCCCTGCGAGGCCATAAACACCAGCGCGTAAAACAGGATCGCCAGACTGTAGCGGCTGTCGGTATGGCGCTTGCGCCACGCCTGCCATAGCCCGCAGGCAATGATCGCCAACAGCAGCAGTAACCCCACGATGCCGCCTTTCAGCAGGGCGCCCATATACACACTGTGGGTGGTGGTGATGTGCTCGCCGCTGTAGTTGATGAAATCCAGTTCATAGCTGAAACCGCGCCCCAGCCACGGCTGGCTGGCCATCTCCGACAGCGTATGGTGCCAGATGCTCAGGCGCAGCCCGCTTTGGGTGCCCAGCTCCTCGAAACGGGCGAGCAGCATGTCGCCCACCGGCGTCATGACCAAAAGCAGCGCCACCAGCACGGCCAGCGCCGCGGCGATCAGCAGGTTGCGGCGGGTGAAGACGTGCAGGTGCAGCGTACAGCCGACCGCCAGCACCAGGGCGATGATCGGCCCACGGCTTTGGGTGAGCAGCAGCATCACCAGCATGATGACCACCGGCAGATAGAGCCAGTGGCTGGCTTTTTCTTTCAGTAGCATGCCGCAGATTAAAATGCCGATGCCGCAGTAACCGGCAAGGTCGATAACGTTCGTTGGTCCGGGGTTCTCGGGGGAGACCGCTCGTTCGGTGAGAACCAGCGTATGGTCGATAATCAGCGTCCACAGGGAGAGCACGGTGATCCCGCCGACCACCGCCAGCATCGCCAGCCGGCGGGGTCGTCCGTCCCTGAGCAGCATCGTCATCAGCAACAGATACCCGGTCAGATACACGCCGTGGGTGATCGGCGAGTCAATATGCTGCGGCGTATGGCCCCACACATTACTGAGGGCGTAATAGATAAAGAAAGCCGCCAGCAGCGTCCAGGTCTGCCACTGCTCGCGTAACACCCCGGCCAGCGCCTGGCGGTTTTCCTGGCGTACCAGCGACAGCAATAGCAGCAGGATCGATAAATGCAGCAGATTATTGGTCCGGGTGGACATGCAAAAAATCGCGCTGAAAAATAGAAACAAAGGAAAGACAATCGAGTAACCCTGTCTGGCGAAGTTACTCACTTTTAAAGTACTCATTAAACGCAACCTTTTCGAAGATAGTATCCGGCACAGCGCTTTCTGGGGAAAAATTAATCACCCGAATCTGGCGTTGCTGCAGTACCTGCGCGGCATGCGCAAAGGAGGGCATGACGAGGGTATCCACTTTTGTTGCCAGGTAAGAAGGCAATTTTTCTTGTTGTGTTTCGTAGAATCGCGGCTGGTTAAAGTTGGTCATATCCAGGCCGCTCACCAGGATAGTATTGAAGCCCAGCCAGGCGAGAATTTGCAGCGCCCAGTAGACCACCGTGCCGGCATCAAAGATGCCCTGGCGAATATCGGTGCTAAAACAGATATCCGGGCGCTGAGGATGAAAGCACATCGCCGCATTCTGCTGGTAAGTGCGCTTTATCGCTTCGCTGGCGACTTTCGGCTGGTAAATCTTATAGCAACCGTCCTCAATCAACGCCAAACGGCAGCGCAGCGCGTCCCCATAGCGATCGACGATTTTGGCGATCCCGTGCATGGTGGTGAACAGCAAAATATCCGGCTGGCTGACAATGGCGCGGATAATGTCCGGCTTCTTATCGAAAAATTCCATGTCGACGATGGTATAGAGCGAAAAGTGCAGCCGGTCGGCAAGATGCCAGGCGCCATTGACGCCCATCACCGGGATCGTTTTCGACAACAGGGAAAAATCGATATTGCGGGTTGAGGGGCCGGTGGCGGTCAGCAGGACTTCGCCCTGCATACTGTTTTTCAGCGCGCTCAGGCTGACCAGCGGCACCGTTTTCCCTTTATAGCGTAACGCGCTGATTTCGCCGCTTGGCGCGCGCGTAATACGGGTAAAAGGCCACAGATTTTCATTGTGGCGATACGCGCGAGGGCGCGTATAGCGGTAGATCTGCTTAAACAGGGATCCCATCAGAGCAGCCCCTGATTTTGCAGGAGAAGATGAATCCGGCTGGCCGCAATATCGCCGGTGCTGGCGCTGTTTTCCGGCCGCACGATATGCTGGTTTTTACCGTATCCGCCAATCAGCCCCGGGTCGGTCGGGCCGTAGAGCGTAAAGTTCGGTTTATCCAGCGCGGCGGTCAGATGGCTCAGCCCGGTATCGACCGAGACGACGGCCCGGGCGCCGGCCAGAACCTGCGCTACCTGCTCAAGGCTCATGCGCGGCAGCACTTCAACATACTCCCGGCCTTCCGCCAGCCGCTTCGCCCGCGCCTCTTCGTGCGGGGCGCCCCACGGCAGCTTAATGTGGACGCCGCTGTCGGCCAGCAGGTCGAGAAGCTCCTGCCAGCGGGTTTCCGGCCAGTGCTTATCGTCGCGGGTGGTGGCGTGCAGAAACACCAGATAGGGCGCGGCAGCGCTAGCCTCGTGCTGCAGGAAATGGCGCGCAATGGCGTAATCCCCCTGGGTCAGGGGTTTCGCGTAGCCAAGGCTTTTGGCGAACAGCTCACGGGTACGCTCCACCGCGTGCTGTTGTTTCGCGATATGGTGCCGGCGGTTGTAAAACAGGCTCGCCAGCGGCTCGCGGGCCGATTGCCAGTCCATACCGTGCTTGACGCCGTGCGCCAGGCGAGTAACCAGCGCGGCGCTTTTCACCAGCCCCTGGGCGTCGATGATGGCGTCATACTTTACCGCCTGAACGGCCTCGCGAAAGGCTTGACGCTCGGCTTTGATCGGCGCGGAGAACCAGGCTTTGCGCCAGCGGCGGATCGCCACCGGGATCACCCGTTCGACGCTTTTATGCCAGGAGGGGATCTGCGCGAAACCCTCTTCAACCACCCAGTCGAAGCGGATGCCGGGGATAGCCTGCGCGGCGTCGGTTAGCGCGGGCAGCGTGTGCAGCACGTCGCCCATGGAGGAGGTTTTAACGATCAATACCCGCATCCGTTACGCTTCCTCGTGCTCGGTTTTTTCCGCTAACAGTTCGTTCAGCTCTTGCAGGACGCGTTCTGGGGTGATGTCGATCAGGCTCTGATGATAGCCTTCGGCGGCATCGCCTTTGCGCACCTTGTGGTAGCCGGTAATCAGACGGATAACCCGCGCTTTATGCGACAGCGGCGGGGTAAAGTCCGGACTGCTCGGGCCATACAGCGCCACCAGCGGGCGGTCCAGCGCCGCGGCGACGTGCATCAGCCCCGAATCGTTAGTCACTACAGCTTTACAGGCGGCGATCAGAATGACCGCCTGCTCCAGCTGGGTTTCACCCGCCAGATTACGGCACCAGGCCTGCTGCTCGCTGCTGAGGGCGGCGATGATCTCTTTGCCGGCCTCGTTATCTTTCGCCGAGCCGAAAAGCGCAATCTGATAGCCATCGTCGATAAGCTTTTTCGCCAGCGCAGCATAGTGATAGTGCGGCCAGCGTTTGGCCGGGCCGAACTCCGCGCCGGGGCAGAAGCCGATGATAGGCCGATCGTTGGACAGGTTAAAGGCGCTGCAGGCCTGCGACTTTTCCCCTTCGTTGACCTGCAGCTGCGGCCACAGCAGCGGCTGCGGCAGATCTTTGGCGCAGCGCATCACGCCGTTGTCGTAGGCCAGCGCCACGTAGCGTTCCACCATCAGCGGCCAGGCGTCTTTGTCCAGCACCCGGGCGTCGTTGAGCAGGCCGTAGCGCATCTCGCCGCGCCAGCCGGTGCGCAGCGGGATATTGGCAAAGAAAGGGACTAATGCCGATTTAAACGAGTTCGGCAGCACGTAAGCGCGATCGTAGCGACGTTCGCGCAGGCTGTGGCCGAGCTTACGGCGTTCGCCGATAGCCAGCGCGCCGTGACCCAGCGGCATCGGGATCGCTTCGTTCACTTCCGGCATGCGCGAAAGCAACGGACGGCACCAGGCTGGCGCCATCACGTCGATAATCGCCTGGGGATAGCGCGCCCTGAGCGTACGATAAAGACTTTGCGACATCATCATGTCGCCCACCCAAGACGGGCCTACCACCAATATTTTCATGCTTGTTTCTTACGCGTCGCGGTTTAGCCAGGCCATATATTCCGTTACGCCTTCGGCAACGGTTTTGAACGGTTTGTCATAGCCCGCTTTGCGCAGGTTAGTCAGATCCGCCTGAGTGAACGCCTGGTAGCGGCCTTTCAGTTTGTCCGGGAACGGGATGTACTCGATGCTGCCTTTTTTGTGGTACGCCAGGGTCGCATCGGCAACCGCCTGGAAGGATTCCGCACGGCCGGTGCCGAGGTTGAAGATGCCGGAAACGCCGTTTTCCCAGAACCACAGGTTGACGTCAGCCACGTCGCCCACGTAGACGAAGTCGCGCTTGAAGCCGTCGCTGCCTTCGAACAGTTTCGGGCTTTCGCCATTATTCAGCTGGGTATTGAGGTGGAAAGCGACGCTCGCCATGCTGCCTTTGTGGCCTTCGCGCGGCCCGTAGACGTTAAAGTAGCGGAAGCCGACGATCTGCGAATTGGCTTCCGGCAGGATCTGGCGGACGTATTCGTCGAACAGGAATTTGGAGTAGCCGTAAACGTTCAGCGGCTGTTCGTACTCGCGGGACTCGATGAAGTCGCTGGTGCGTCCGCCATAGGTGGCCGCGGAGGAGGCGTACAGGAACGGGATTTCGCGCTCCAGGCAGTAGTGCAGCAGCTCTTTGGAGTACTGATAGTTGTTGTCCATCATGTACTTGCCATCCCACTCGGTAGTGGAAGAGCACGCGCCTTCGTGGAAGATTGCTTCGATTTCACCGAACTCTTCACCCGCCATAATCTGGATCAGAAAGTCTTCTTTATCCATGTAGTCAGCGATGTTCAGGTCAACCAGGTTTACAAACTTGGTGCCGTCTTTCAGATTGTCGACAACCAGAATGTCGGTGATGCCTTTGTCATTCAGCGCTTTAACGATGTTGCTGCCGATAAAGCCTGCGCCGCCGGTAACGATGATCATAACTGTACCTTTGAAGTTGAGAGCCCGGAGACAATCCGGACATGAATGCTCTTATCATATCACCACATGAGCAAGCCTACAGCCATTCGCAGAATAAGGTGCTGGGCTGACGTGATTTATGCTGCAAATAATTCATTCAGGCCTGCATCATCTCGTATCAGCGTATAGCTTTGGGTAATATGTGCCAAATTTTGCCGAATCTGGAGAGTTGCAATGCGTGGTGATTTCTACAAACAGTTAACTAGCAATCTGGAGACCGCTCGGGCCGAAGGGTTGTTCAAAGAAGAGCGCATCATCACCTCGGCGCAGCAGGCGGACATTACCGTCGGCGACAGCCACGTGATTAACTTCTGCGCCAATAACTATCTGGGTCTGGCGAACCACCCGGAACTGATTGCCGCGGCGAAATCCGGCATGGACAGCCACGGTTTCGGGATGGCCTCGGTACGCTTCATCTGCGGCACCCAGGATACGCATAAGCAGCTGGAGAAGAAGCTGGCCGATTTCCTCGGTATGGAAGACGCGATCCTCTACTCCTCCTGTTTCGACGCCAACGGCGGCCTGTTTGAAACGCTGCTCGGCCCGGAAGACGCCATTATCTCCGACGCCCTGAACCATGCCTCGATCATCGACGGCGTGCGTCTGTGTAAAGCGAAGCGCTTCCGCTATGCCAACAACGATATGCAAGAGCTGGAGGCGCGTCTGAAAGAAGCTCGCGAGGCCGGCGCGCGTCACGTGCTGATCGCCACCGACGGCGTGTTCTCGATGGATGGCGTGATCGCCAACCTGCAAGGCGTTTGCGACCTGGCGGATAAATACGATGCGCTGGTGATGGTCGATGACTCCCACGCCGTCGGCTTCGTCGGCGAAAACGGCCGCGGCTCCCACGAATACTGCGATGTGATGGGGCGTGTCGACATCATCACCGGCACGCTGGGTAAAGCGCTGGGCGGCGCCTCCGGCGGCTACACCGCCGCGCGCAAAGAGGTGGTCGAGTGGCTGCGCCAGCGCTCCCGTCCGTATCTGTTCTCCAACTCTCTGGCGCCGGCCATCGTGGCCGCCTCCATCAAAGTGCTGGAGATGGTTGAAGAGGGGGCAGACCTGCGCGATCGCCTGTGGGCTAACGCGCGTCTGTTCCGCGAAAAAATGACCGCGGCAGGCTTCACGCTGGCCGGCGCCGACCACGCCATCATTCCGGTGATGCTGGGCGAGGCGGTGGTGGCGCAGAACTTTGCCCGCGAGCTGCAGAAAGAAGGGATCTATGTCACCGGCTTCTTCTATCCGGTGGTACCGAAAGGCCAGGCGCGTATTCGCACCCAGATGTCGGCGGCGCATACCCCTGAACAAATTGAGCGTGCGGTGGAAGCCTTTACCCGCATCGGCAAACAACTGGGCGTCATCGCCTAATAAGGGTATGAGATGAAAGCGTTATCCAAACTGAAAGCGGAAGAAGGCATCTGGATGACCGACGTACCGGAACCGGAAGTCGGCCATAACGATCTGCTGATTAAAATCCGCAAGACCGCCATTTGCGGGACCGACGTGCACATCTACAACTGGGATGAGTGGTCGCAGAAGACCATTCCGGTGCCGATGGTGGTCGGTCACGAATATGTCGGCGAAGTGGTGGGGATTGGTCAGGAAGTGCGCGGCTTTAAGATTGGCGACCGCGTCTCCGGCGAAGGGCATATCACCTGCGGCCACTGCCGTAACTGCCGCGCGGGCCGCACCCATCTGTGCCGCAACACCATCGGCGTGGGCGTCAACCGCCCGGGCTGCTTTGCTGAGTATCTGGTGATCCCGGCCTTTAACGCCTTTAAAATCCCCGACAATATCTCTGATGACCTGGCGTCTATCTTCGACCCGTTCGGCAACGCGGTGCACACCGCGCTCTCCTTCGATCTGGTCGGGGAAGACGTGCTGGTTTCCGGCGCCGGTCCGATCGGCGTGATGGCGGCGGCGGTAGCGAAACACGTCGGCGCGCGTAACGTGGTGATCACCGACGTCAACGAGTACCGTCTTGAGCTGGCGCGCAAAATGGGCGTTACCCGCGCGGTGAACGTGGCCAAAGAGAACCTTAATGACGTGATGGCCGAGCTGGGGATGACCGAAGGTTTCGATGTGGGTCTGGAGATGTCCGGCGCGCCGCCGGCGTTTCGCAGCATGCTTGATACCATGAACCACGGCGGCCGTATCGCGATGCTGGGTATCCCGCCGTCGGATATGTCCATCGACTGGACCAAGGTCATCTTCAAAGGGCTGTTTATCAAAGGTATCTATGGTCGCGAAATGTTCGAAACCTGGTACAAGATGGCGGCGCTGATCCAGTCTGGTCTGGATCTCTCACCGATCATCACCCACCGCTTCGGCATTGATGACTTCCAGAAAGGTTTTGACGCGATGCGCTCCGGCCAGTCCGGTAAAGTGGTTTTGAGCTGGGACTAATCCCCCATGCTGGCGTAAAAATCAGCAAAAAAGGCGCCTGCGGGCGCCTTAATTTAGATTTGGATAACATTTTTAGCCTGCTTAATATTAAGCGCACAATTTCTACATCGATTTTACGGTTATTCGCTTATACAGTGTGTTTAGTCGCAGTTTAACTTTGTAACTATCATGCTTAAACTCTCCGTATGCTTACTGACCTGTAACTCTGCGCGCCTGCTGATGGAGGTGCTGCCGCCTCTGCTGAAGGTGGCCGATGAATGTATCGTCGTCGACTCCGGCAGTACCGACGAAACCGTCGCTATTTGCCAGCAGTTTGGTCTCACCGTCCATCACCATGCCTATAAAGCCCACGGCGCGCAGATGAACTATGCCATCGGACTGGCCAGCCATGACTGGGTGCTGTGCATGGACAGCGACGAAATTCTTGATAATGACGTGGTGGCGGCCATTCAGGCGCTAAAAGCGGGGGAGGAGCCTGAGCCGACCTGCGCCTGGCGTCTGCCGCGCTACTGGTTTGTGCTAGGCAAACAGGTACGGACTATCTACCCCATTTCCTCACCGGATTATCCGGTGCGCCTCTTTAACCGCCAGCAGGCGCGGTTTAACGATCGGCCGGTGGATGACCAGGTGGTCGGACACGCGAGCTCCGTCAGGCTGCCGGGCTTCGTTCGCCACGATACCTTTTATTCGCTGCATGAAGTGTTTAATAAGCTGAACAGCTATACCACCCGGCTGGTGAAGTACCAGCAGATCAAACCTTCGCTGACGCGGGGGATCGTCAGCGCCATTGGCGCTTTCTTTAAGTGGTATCTGTTTAGCGGAGCGTGGCGCTATGGCAAAGTCGGCGTGGTGACCGGCCTGTACGCGACGTTTTACAGCTTTCTGAAATATTTTAAGGCGTGGTACGCCCACGAAGATAACCAGGCGCCCGTCGCGCAAAAGCGAACGGACCCCTGAGTGGTCTAGTTGCCGGGGTTGTCCCAGCCCTGCCATTTGAGGCGATAGTACTGGATCAGCGCGCTCTGGCTGATGCTATCGCTGAGGATAGTGAAGAAGCGGCTGGCGTTCACAGGCTCCAGTGGGCGCTTCGGTTTGCAAGACTTCACGCCATGGAACGGATTACGCGGCTTCTGCTGCGTTTGTTGCGCAGGCGGCTGGGCGTAGTTTGGCGTCGAGTTGTCGACCTGCGGCTCGTTCAGCAGGCTGCTCGGGCGCACCAGCGTGATATCCGGCGGCAGGTTATAGACCATCTGCTGCAGCACCCGCACCGTCGTCGGATGCGGATGGCCAATGGCTATCGCCGAACCGTTGCGCCGCGCCAGGGCGATGGCGCGATTGAACTGGTTGCGGATATCGGCTTCATTCTGCGTATCGTCGAGAAACACTTTGCGCTTAATCCCCTTCACGCCGGTACCCTGCGCGGCGCGCATGGCCTGGGTGTTGCCGATGGTGACGCTGTCGAGAAAATAGAGATTGTAGCGCTCCAGGGCCTGCATCACCTTCTGCATGCCAAACAGGTTGGAGGTCATCGCGCTGCCCATATGGTTATTCAGCCCGACGGCGTAAGGGACTTTGCCGTAAGCCTCGCGAATAATGCGCTCGATCTCCTCGCTGCTCATTTCGGGACGCAGGGTGTCTTTTTCCAGCGGCTGTTTGCTGAGCGGCGCCATTGGCAGATGGATGAGCACTTCATGGCCCTGATTATGCGCTTTAGTGGCCATTTCCCGGGCGTGCGGCGCGTTCGGCAGCACGGCGACGGAGATAGTTGCCGGCAGCGCCAGCACCTGATTCTCGGTCTGCGGGCGGTAGCCAAAATCGTCAATAACGATGGAGAGTTTGCCAGCGAACGCTGGCGCCGCCAGAGCCAGCGAACCGGCTACGGCAAGAGCAATTGCGCGAAATTGAAGCAAAACTTATCTTCCCAACCACGGCTGTGGATTGACCGCCTGACCCTGGCGGCGAATTTCGAAATAGAGCGACGGACGGCCCTGACCGCCGCTGCTGCCTACGAGCGCGATAGGCTGGCCGGCACGCACCTGGGTACCAACGCTGACCAGCGCGCTTTGGTTATAGCCATACAGGCTCATGTCGCCTTTGCCATGTTCGACCACCACCACCAGACCATAGCCCTGCAGCCAGTCGGCCAGAATGACCCGACCATCGGCAATGGCTCTGACTTCGGTGCCTTCAGACGCGGCGATAACCATCCCTTTCCAACGTAGTTCACCTTGCAGCTGTTCGCCATATCGATGAAGGAGCGGACCGCGAACCGGCCAGAACGCCTGACCGCGCGGCGAGCCCAGCCCGCCGGTGCGTGACATCAGCGAACGCTCACTTTCCGTTGGTTTATAGGTGGTGCCTTTGCGCGATGCTTCCTGCTGGCGGTTCCGCCCCCCCCGCGCCGCCCCGTCCCCCCCCCCCCCGCTCCTTCCGCGATGACCTCTGTGCTACT
>NZ_GL882715.1:0-10332 GCF_000195655.1 Klebsiella sp. MS 92-3 | reverse complement strand
TCGGCGCGGGCTTTGGCGGCAGCCTCCGCCTGGGCGATACGACCGCGTAGGCGCGATTCGTTAGCCCGTAATTCACTTAATTGTTGCTGACCCTGCTGAATGGAAGACTCCAGGCCGGAAAGGGTCTTTTTCCGTTCGTTACGCGCCTGCTCCAGCTTCGCCTGCTGGGCCTTTTGCTCGTAGACCAGCGTTTGCTGCTGGCTCTGTTTTTCTTCGAGCATCGACTTTTGCACCGCCATCTCTTCGCGCGTTTTCTTCAACTCCGCGATAGTCTCCTGGCGGGCCTGGTTGAAATAGCTGAAATAGACCTGCATCCGCTGATTGCGCTGGCCCTCTTCACCGCTGAGCACCATCTGGATGCCGGTATGCGGCCCCTGGCGGAAAGCGGCATCGAGCTGCGCGGCGAGGTTCCGCTCCTGAGACGCGCGCTGGCGCTCCAGCTTCGCGAGAGCGGCGTTCATCTCGTCAATCTGCTTATTGAGCTGGTTCAGGCTATCCTGGGTTTCGCGCAATTTGCGGGCCGCGGCGGCGATCGCCTCTTCCTGCGCTTTGAGCTGGGCGAGCAGGCTTGCGCGCTGCTGCTGCTGTTGCTTAATCGCCCGCTGCCTGGCGGCGATGTCGGCCTGGATGGACTTTAGCTGATCGCGATCGTCGGCATGCGCAGATGACGCGCACAGCAATACGCCAGCGCTGAGCGCGCTGGCGTAAAGGACGGATCGAACTGCCGCTGCGATCCATGTAGTTGAATACATCGCCTTTCCCCTCATGGGGAAGGATTATTCCACGATGAACAGCGGCTTGCCAGTCATCTCTTGCGGGATTTCCATTCCCATCAGCGACAGCATGGTCGGGGCGATGTCGGAAAGTTTGCCGCCGTTGACCGCTTTGACCGCTTTATTACCGACGTAGATCAGCGGAACCGGCAGATTGGTATGGGCGGTGTGCGCCTGGCCGGTGGCCGGGTCGCGCATCTGCTCGGCGTTGCCGTGGTCGGCGGTGATCAGCAGTTGGCCGCCAACGGATTCCACCGCCTGAGCCACCTGGTCGATGCAGCGATCCAGCGCTTCAACCGCTTTTACGGCTGCTTCCATCACCCCGGTATGGCCAACCATATCGCCGTTCGGGTAGTTACAGATGATGGTATCGTATTTTCCGCCTTTGATGGCGGCGACCAGTTTCTCGGTCAGCTCGGCGGAGCTCATTTCCGGCTGCAGATCGTAGGTCGCCACTTTCGGCGAGTTAATCAGGATCCGCTCTTCGCCTTTAAACGGCTCTTCTACGCCGCCGTTGAAGAAGAAGGTGACGTGAGCGTATTTTTCAGTTTCGGAGATGCGCAGCTGGGTTTTATCGTGCTTCGCCATCCACTCGCCGAAGGTATTGGCCAGCGAGGCGGGCGGATAGGCGCAGGCGACTTTGATGTCGGCGGCGTATTCGGTGAGCATCACGAAATCGAGATTAACCACTTTCTTACGCGCAAAGCCGTCGAAGTCGGCGTTGACGAAGGCGCGGGTGATTTCACGCGCGCGGTCGGCACGGAAGTTCATGAAGATCAGCGCGTCGCCGTCTTCCATCGCGGCATCGGCCTGGCCGGCGGCGCGGATAACGGTCGCTTTCACGAATTCGTCGTTTTCGTCACGGGCGTAGGCGGCCTGCAGACCCGCGACGGCGGTATCGGCCTGGAATTCGCCTTTGGCCAGGGTCAGCAGATCATAAGCTTGTTCCACGCGATCCCAGCGGTTGTCGCGGTCCATGGCGTAATAGCGGCCGATGAGCGACGCGATGCGACCTTTGCCCAGCGCGGCAAATTTGGCTTCGAATGTCGCCAGCGTTTTTTCCGCACTGCGCGGCGGCGTATCACGGCCGTCGAGGAAGGCGTGCAGGTAGATCTTCTCAGCGCCGCGCTCTGCCGCCAGCTCCACCATCGCCATGATGTGATCTTCGTGGCTGTGGACGCCGCCTGGCGACATCAGGCCCATGACATGTACTGCTTTGCCGGCGGCAACCGCTTTATCGACCGCGGCGGTCAGTACCGGGTTGGCGAAGAAGGTGCGTTCTTTAATTTCCACATCGAGACGGGTCAGGTCCTGATAGACGATACGACCGGCGCCCAGGTTGACGTGGCCTACTTCGGAGTTCCCCATCTGACGGTCCGGCAGGCCGACTTCGAGGCCGGATGCATCGATCAGGGTATGTGGACGTTTGGCCCACAGCGCGTCCATTACCGGCGTTTTAGCGCTATAAATGGCGTTATCCTGTTGGTCTTCGCGATAGCCGTAGCCATCCAGAATCACCAGTACCATAGGTTTTTTAGAAACCGACATTGCGACAACCTCATGCTCAAAGACAGAAATTTTGCGTAATTTTACTACAGCTGAATCGTTTAAATCCCCGTGAAAGATCAAAGAAAGGGAGCGGCCGGGCCGCGCCGGGTCAGCGAGAGCGGCTTTTTTTCGCCACCGCCCGCAGAAAATACATTACATCGCGCTCACTGGCTGTAATTGCCGCAAGGCACAGGTATACTCCTTTCCTGGTTTTTTTCTCACTTAGTCGGGAGTTGTAACCCCCCATGCAAGAAATTATGCAATTCATCGGCCGTCACCCGGTCCTGAGCATCGCGTGGATCGCGCTGCTGGGTGCGGTAGTGTTCACCACCTTCAAGGGGCTGATGTCGAAAGTTAAAGTCATCACCCGTGGTGAAGCGACGCGTCTTATCAATAAAGAAGATGCGGTGGTGGTCGACCTGCGTCAGCGTGACGATTTCCGTAAAGGCCATATTGCCGGCGCTATTAACCTGCTGCCCAGCGATATCAAAGCCAATAACGTCGGCGAGTTGGAAAAACACAAATCGCAACCCATTATTGTGGTAGACGGTTCCGGCATGCAGGCGCAAGAGCCCGCCAGCGCGCTGAACAAAGCCGGGTTTGAAAAAGTCTTTGTACTGAAAGAGGGCATTGCTGGCTGGAGCGGCGAAAACCTCCCTCTGGTACGCGGCAAATAACTTACCTCGCGTGGTGATGCCGCCGCGTTTTCTCCTTCACGCCTGACGTGAAGGGAACACAGGCTGCGGCGTAAAACCCTCAGGGTAACAACAGGAGTGAAGTCATGGCCAATATTGAGATCTACACCAAAGCGACCTGCCCGTTCTGCATCCGCGCGAAAGCGCTGCTGAACAGCAAAGGCGTAACGTTCCATGAGTTGCCGATCGATGGCGATGCCGCGAAGCGTGAGGAGATGATCCAGCGCAGCGGACGGACGACGGTTCCGCAGATTTTTATTGATGCGCAGCACATTGGCGGCTGTGACGACTTGTATGCGCTTGATTCACGTGGTGGACTTGATCCCCTCTTGCGCTAATTTTTGCGCGCTTTCCCTGGCGGAAGCGCGTA
Source organism: Klebsiella sp. MS 92-3 (assembly GCF_000195655.1). NCBI lineage: Bacteria > Pseudomonadati > Pseudomonadota > Gammaproteobacteria > Enterobacterales > Enterobacteriaceae > Klebsiella > Klebsiella sp. MS 92-3. The sequence continues at coordinate 6,946 of NZ_GL882715.1, read as the reverse complement.
TTTAAGGACAACACGAAAGGGTTTTACTATGTCAGAACAAAACAGCACCGAAATGACCTTCCAGATCCAGCGTATCTATACCAAAGATATCTCTTTTGAAGCGCCGAACGCGCCGCAAGTTTTCCAGAAAGACTGGCAGCCGGAAGTTAAACTTGATCTGGATACCGCCTCCACCCAGCTGGCTGAAGGCGTTTATGAAGTGGTGCTGCGTGTGACCGTGACCGCTGCGCTGGGCGAAGAAACCGCGTTCCTCTGTGAAGTACAGCAGGGCGGTATTTTCTCCATCGACGGCATCGAAGGCACCCAGATGGCGCACTGCCTCGGCGCATACTGCCCGAACATTCTGTTCCCGTACGCGCGCGAGTGCATCACCAGCCTGGTTTCCCGCGGTACCTTCCCGCAACTTAACCTTGCGCCAGTGAACTTCGACGCGCTGTTCATGAACTATCTGCAGCAGCAGGCTGGCGAAGGTGCTGAACAACATCAGGATGCCTGATGAACGCACTTAATGCTGCAATGACTGTGATCGGTGCCGGCTCTTACGGCACCGCTCTTGCCATCACCCTGGCAAGAAATGGCCACCACGTTGTGCTGTGGGGCCATGACCCGAAACATATCGCGACGCTGCAACACGATCGCTGCAACGCCGCGTTCCTTCCCGATGTGCCTTTCCCGGATACGCTGCATCTTGAGAGCGACCTGGCCACCGCGCTGGCCGCCAGCCGCGACATCCTTGTCGTGGTGCCGAGCCATGTATTCGGTCAGGTGTTACGCCAGATTAAACCGTTGATGCGTTCCGACGCGCGGCTGGTGTGGGCCACCAAAGGCCTGGAGGCCGAAACCGGCCGTCTGCTGCAGGACGTGGCGCGTGAAGCGCTGGGCGATGATATTCCGCTAGCGGTGATCTCGGGGCCAACCTTCGCCAAAGAGCTGGCCGCCGGCCTGCCGACGGCGATTTCGCTGGCGGCCACGGATCCGCAGTTTGCGGAAGACCTTCAGCGTCTACTGCACTGCGGCAAAAGCTTCCGCGTCTACATCAACCCGGACTTTATCGGCGTGCAGCTCGGCGGCGCGGTGAAAAACGTCATTGCCATCGGGGCAGGTATGTCGGATGGCATCGGCTTCGGCGCCAATGCGCGTACGGCGCTGATTACCCGTGGGCTGGTGGAAATGTCCCGCCTCGGCGCGGCGCTGGGCGCCGATCCGGAAACCTTTATGGGCATGGCCGGCCTCGGTGACCTGGTGCTCACCTGCACCGACAACCAGTCCCGTAACCGTCGCTTCGGCATGATGCTCGGCCAGGGTATGGACGTGCAGAGCGCCCAGGACAAGATTGGCCAGGTGGTTGAAGGCTACCGCAATACCAAGGAAGTTCGCGTTCTGGCACAGCGTTTAGGTGTCGAAATGCCAATAACCGAGGAAATTTATCAGGTATTGTATTGCGGAAAAATTGCGCGCGAGGCAGCATTGACCTTATTGGGTCGCGCCCGCAAGGACGAGCGCAGCAGCAATTAGCTTTCCTTTGTCACCTGAATGACCCTGCCAGCGCAGAACTGGCAGGTCATTACTATATCGCCTGGAGTATGCAATGCCGTGTGAAGAACTGGATATCGTCTGGAATAATATTAAAGCCGAAGCCCGGGCTTTGGCTGACTGTGAGCCGATGCTCGCCAGTTTTTACCACGCAACGCTACTCAAGCATGAAAATCTCGGCAGCGCGCTGAGCTATATGCTGGCCAACAAGCTGGCTTCCCCGATTATGCCGGCGATCGCCATTCGCGAAGTGGTGGAAGAGGCCTACGCCGCCGATCCGGAAATGATCGCCTCCGCCGCCTGCGATATTCAGGCGGTGCGCACGCGCGACCCGGCGGTGGATAAATACTCCACGCCGTTGCTCTATCTGAAGGGTTTCCATGCCCTGCAGGCCTATCGTATCGGCCACTGGCTGTGGACTCAGGGGCGACGCGCGCTGGCGATTTTCCTGCAAAATCAGGTCTCCGTCTCTTTCCAGGTGGATATCCACCCGGCGGCGAAAATCGGCCGCGGGATCATGCTCGACCATGCCACCGGCATTGTGGTCGGCGAAACGGCGGTGATTGAAGATGACGTCTCTATTCTGCAGTCGGTCACCCTCGGCGGGACCGGTAAAACCAGCGGCGACCGTCATCCGAAAATTCGCGAAGGCGTAATGATTGGCGCCGGGGCGAAGATCCTCGGCAATATTGAAGTCGGGCGTGGGGCAAAAATCGGCGCAGGCTCAGTGGTGCTGCAGCCGGTGCCGCCGCATACCACCGCCGCAGGTGTTCCTGCGCGCATCGTCGGCAAGCCGGAGAGCGATAAGCCGGCGATGGATATGGATCAGCATTTCAACGGCATCCACCACACTTTCGAGTACGGCGACGGGATTTAACGTCTTGCCCGGTGGCGCTGCGCTTACCGGGCCTACGATCTCATCCCGCCAGCCTGTCGCCCGGATAAGGCTCCTTGCGCTGCAATCCGGGAACCGCTCAGGTTAGCTGCGCAAGACCGCGCCAGGATACCCCAGCTGGCGCCAGGCTTCATACACCACCACCGACACCGCGTTTGACAGGTTCATACTGCGGCTGTCCGGCATCATCGGAATACGGATTTTCTGCTCCGGCGGCAGGGCATCGAGGATGCTGGCCGGCAGACCGCGGGTTTCCGGGCCAAACATCAAGAAATCGCCGTCCTGATAGCTCACTGCGCTGTGCGCAGGCGTGCCTTTGGTGGTCAGGGCGAACAGACGCTGCGGCTGCGCGCTGGCGACAAACGCCGCGTAATCCGCATGGCGCTGCACGGCAGTGAACTCGTGATAGTCCAGTCCGGCGCGTCTCAGGCGTTTATCGTCCCAGGTGAAGCCCATCGGCTCAATGATATGCAGACTGAAGCCCGTGTTGGCGCACAGGCGGATAATATTCCCGGTGTTCGGCGGGATCTCTGGTTCGAATAACACGATGTTCAGCATACTGCCCCCTTAATTGCGGGGGGCAGAATAGCAGATATTTGGCGAACCCTCACCCTGAGGGAGAGGGGCGGCGTAAGGGAAAACGTGGAGAATTACGCGGCGTTATTCTGCTTCAGCGCATCGAAGGTCTGCAGCGCTTCGGCGTTCTGCACCAGCGAATCACGGCTGATTTCACGGATACTTTTCGCCCCGGTGAGGGTCATCGCCACTTTCATCTCTTTCTCGATGAGGTTCAGCAGATTCGCCACGCCCTGCTTACCGTGGGTCGCCAGGGCGTACAGGTAAGCGCGGCCCAGTAGCACGCTGTCGGCGCCCAGGGCGATCATCCGCACCACGTCGAGCCCGTTGCGGATGCCGCTGTCTGCGAGAATAGTGATGTCGCCTTTCACCGCGTCGGCAATTGCCGGCAGGGCGCGGGCCGAGGAGAGCACGCCATCGAGCTGGCGGCCGCCGTGGTTGGAGACGACAATGCCGTCAGCGCCGAAGCGCACCGCGTCGCGGGCGTCCTCCGGATCGAGGATCCCTTTGATCACCATCGGACCGTCCCAGAAATCGCGGATCCACTCCAGGTCTTTCCATGAAATCGACGGATCGAAGTTATTCGCCAGCCAGCCAATGTAATCCTCAAGCCCGGTCGGTTTGCCGAGATAGGCGGAGATATTGCCCAGATCGTGCGGGCGACCGTTAAGGCCGACGTCCCACGCCCACTGCGGATGGGTGACGGCCTGCCAGTAGCGGCGCAGGGCGGCGTTCGGGCCGCTCATGCCTGAATGGGCGTCGCGGTAGCGGGCGCCGGGAGTCGGCATATCGACGGTAAAGACCAGCGTCGAGCAGCCGGCGGCTTTGGCGCGCTCCAGCGCATTGCGCATAAAGCCGCGGTCGCGCAGGACATACAGCTGGAACCACATCGGGCGCTTGATGGTCGGGGCGACCTCTTCGATCGGGCAGACGGAAACGGTAGAGAGGGTGAACGGAATGCCTTTGTCGTCCGCCGCGCCGGCGGCCTGCACTTCGCCGCGGCGGGCGTACATCCCGCACAGCCCGACCGGCGCCAACGCCGTCGGCATCGCCAGCTTCTCGTTGAATAACGTCGTTTCCAGACTCAGGTCCGACATATTGCGCAAAATACGCTGGCGCAAGGCTACATCGGAAAGGTCCTCGACGTTGCGGCGCAGGGTATGTTCGGCGTAGGCGCCGCCGTCAATATAGTGGAACAGAAACGGCGGCAGGATACGCTGTGCGGCGGCGCGATAGTCGCTGGCGGCGGAAATAATCATCACGAGTTCTCCCTGGAATTTTCATTGTGGTCACCGGGCAGGCGGGTAATTCGCGCCTGGCGGGCCTGGTCTTCATCAAAACGTTTGATGGTGGCGTGGACAAAGCCTAAGTGGCCCATCATCGCCTGGCGCGCCGCCTCGGCGTCGCCGGCGACAATCGCCTCCATGACGGCCTGGTGCTGTTCGGTCAGGCGGGCAAACACCGGCGGCACCTGATACATGCGCTGGCGGCTCTGCTTAACGGAGGAGTGCAGCAGGTCGAAAAAGCCGCGCATGGTTTGCAGGAGCACCACGTTATGCGAGGCTTCGGCGATCGCCAGGTGAAAGCGGACATCCGCCTGCGAGGCGATATCCGGGTCTTCACTCTGGGTCGCTTCAAAGCACAGACGAATTTTTTCTTTATCGGCGTCGGTGGCGCGCATCGCCGCGTGCCACGCGGTGCTGGCTTCGATGGCGTGGCGGGCTTCGAGGATATCGAAGCTGTAGTCCGGGTCATCGGCCAGCAGCGTCTTCAGCGGCTGGACGATGTTTTGCTCTGACCACGGCTCATGCTGAAAGCGGACGAAGGTGCCGCCGCCGCGACGGCTCAACAGCACCCCTTCATTGACCAGCATCGCCAGCGCTTCGCGCAGGGAATTGCGTGAGACGCCGAGCTGGGCGGCGAGCTGGCGCTCGGCGGGCAGTCGCATGCCCGCCTCCAGCTGTTGTTCTTCAATCAGCGCCCGGACGCGACGCGCCACGTCGTCGGCCAGGCGTTTAGGCATCACTATCACGGGATCATCCAGGTTAAAACGTAGGCCTGCAGCGTGGTGATCAGCCCCACCATGCAGGTGAAGATCAGGCTATGTTTGACGGTAAAGCGGAACAGATCCGACTCTTTGCCCACCAGGCCTACCGCGGCGCAGGCGATGGCGATCGACTGAGGGGAAATCATCTTGCCAGTAACGCCGCCGGTGGTATTAGCCGCGACCAGCAGGATATCGGAGACGCCAATCTGCTGCGCCGCCGTTGCCTGCAGCGCGGCGAATAGGGCGTTAGACGAGGTGTCCGAACCGGTCAGGAATACCCCCAGCCAGCCAAGGAACGGCGAGAAGAAGGTAAACGCGTGGCCGGTATGGGCCAGCGCCAGGGCCAGGGTCGACGACAGCCCGGAATAGTTAGAGATAAAGGCGAACGCCAGCACCATGCCGATAGAGTAGATCGGCAGCGCCAGATCCTTCAGCGTCCCGGCGAAGGTGGTCAGCGCATCTTTCGGCTTCATGCGCAGCCAGACGATGGACAGCAGGGCGGCGAACAGAATGGCGGTGCCGGTTGCCGACAGCCAGTCGAATTTATATACCGCGGCGTAGGGCGTTGCGGCGCTAACCACCGGCGGCATACGGGCAACCATTTTGTCGAGGAATGGTACCGAAATATTGATAACGAAGTCATACATCGCGCCGCCAGGAGCGAACAGCGCTTTGAATGGCGGCACGCTCCACAGGGTCACGGTGGCGGTCAGGAACAGGAACGGCGACCAGGCGCGGATCACTTGTCCCGCCGTGTAGCGTGTGCGGGCCAGCGTCATATCCACCTGCGAGGCGCCGAGATCGCCGAAGCGGAAGATGCGTACCGGCTGCCAGCGTTTGAGGAACAGGGTCAGACAGACCAGGGAGACCAGCGACGAGATGATATCCGGCAGCTCCGGGCCAAGGAAGTTAGAGCTGAGGTACTGGGCAATAGCGAACGAACCGCCTGCGACTATCACCGCCGGCCAGGTCTCTTTAATGCCGCGCCAGCCATCCATAATCGCCATGATCCAGAACAGCACGATAATGGTCAGGAACGGCAGCTGGCGGCCCACCATCTGGCCGATGGCGAAGCTATCGATACCGGTCACCTGGCCGGCGACCAGAATCGGGATGCCCATCGCACCGAAGGCCACCGGCGCGGTGTTGACGATCAGGCACAGGCCAGCCGCATACAGCGGGTTAAACCCGAGACCAACCAGCAGCGCGGCGGTAATCGCCACCGGTGCGCCGAAACCCGCCGCCCCTTCGAGAAAGGCGCCGAACGAGAAGCCGACGATCAGCATCTGCAGGCGCTGGTCCGGCGTAATCGACAGAATCGATGAGCGGATGATGTCGAACTGTCCGGTCTTCACCGAGATTTTATAGACGAAGACCGCGGCGATAATAATCCACGCGATAGGCCACAGGCCGTAGAAGAAGCCGTAGACCACCGAGGCTAAGGCGCGGTCCACCGGCATTTTATAGAACAGTAAGGCAACGACCAGCGCGATTGCGACGGTCCAGGTGGCAGCGATGTAGCCTTTCAGTTTGAGCTTAATCAGCGCAAAAAAGAAAAACAGAATCGGTAGCGATGCGATAAGACTGGATAGCCAGATATTACCGGCGGGATCGTAGTTTTGTTGCCAGAGATTCATGCAGGGTCTCCATCGGGCCGCCAGGAGAGGAGGGCTGAGTCTGCGCTCATTGCCGATCCCACCGAAGGTAAAATTGGCCCGGCCAATTAAGGGTATCAGGGTTGATGACAACGAATGGTTAATCAGATGTTGCTCTTAAGCAACGTGTTTGTGATTGGTTTTGACGGATTTGTGAACTGCCAGGGGGTGGATGAAATTATTGGTTGGACCAATCGACCCGGCTGAAGGTAAAAATGTGGGGGAGTGAAGACAGAATAG
>NZ_GL882714.1:0-1190 GCF_000195655.1 Klebsiella sp. MS 92-3 | reverse complement strand
CCTCACTGGCTACGATCTGCCGATATCCGAGCTGAAAAACTTCCGCCAGCTGCACTCCAAAACCCCGGGTCACCCGGAAGTCGGCTACACCGCAGGCGTGGAAACCACCACCGGTCCGCTGGGCCAGGGTATCGCTAACGCGGTCGGGATGGCTATCGCCGAGAAAACCCTGGCGGCGCAGTTCAACCGTCCGGGACACGATATCGTCGACCACTACACCTACGCCTTCATGGGCGACGGCTGCATGATGGAAGGCATTTCTCACGAAGTGTGCTCCCTGGCCGGTACCCTGAAACTGGGTAAACTGGTGGCGTTCTATGATGACAACGGCATCTCCATCGACGGCCACGTTGAAGGCTGGTTCACCGATGACACCGCGAAACGCTTTGAAGCCTACGGCTGGCACGTGGTGCGCGGCGTGGACGGTCACGACGCTGACGCCATCAAACGCGCGGTAGAAGAAGCACGGGCGGTCACCGACAAACCGTCCCTGCTGATGTGCAAAACCATCATCGGTTTCGGTTCGCCGAACAAAGCCGGTACCCACGACTCCCACGGCGCGCCGCTGGGCGACGCCGAAATCGCCCTGACCCGCGAAGCGCTGGGCTGGAAACACGCGCCGTTTGACATCCCGTCTGACATCTATGCCCAGTGGGATGCCAAAGAAGCCGGCCAGGCGAAAGAAGCCGCATGGAACGAGAAGTTTGCGGCTTACGCCAAAGCCTTCCCGCAGGAAGCAGCCGAATTCACCCGCCGTATGAAAGGCGAGATGCCGTCTGACTTCGACGCGAAAGCTAACGAGTTCATCGCGAAGCTGCAGGCCAACCCGGCGAAAATCGCCAGCCGTAAAGCCTCGCAGAACGCCATCGAAGCCTTCGGCCCGCTGCTGCCGGAATTCCTCGGCGGCTCCGCAGATCTCGCGCCGTCCAACCTGACCCTGTGGTCTGGCTCTAAGCCGATCAACGAAGACGCTGCCGGGAACTACATCCACTACGGCGTGCGCGAGTTCGGTATGACCGCTATCGCCAACGGTATCGCGCTGCACGGCGGCTTCCTGCCGTACACCTCCACCTTCCTGATGTTCGTGGAATACGCGCGTAACGCGGTACGTATGGCCGCGCTGATGAAACAGCGTCAGGTGATGGTCTACACCCACGACTCCATCGGTCTGGGCGAAGACGGCCCGACTC
>NZ_GL882713.1:0-21002 GCF_000195655.1 Klebsiella sp. MS 92-3 | reverse complement strand
AATTAAAAAAGGCCGCCATATGGCAGCCTGATGGGTGATTCTGACGATTATTCGCCGTATGTGCAGGATACGAGCAGCCGGGTTACTAACCGGCCCTCTTCGGTGGGGATCGGCGCCGGGACATTGCCGACAATCCGTAGCGCGCCTACGCAATCATCGGCGCCGTATTGCGCGCTGATATACTCGACAATGGCGTTTACCGCGGCGTCAGCAGCATCGGGATTGGCCTTCGAGGAGATCACATCAACCATCACATACCAGTCGCCGCCAAGGTCAAAGGTGATATCGGTACCGCCGGAAGGCCTGAACACGATGAACTGATCAGTATCTTTCCCGGTGTCGCGCCATTGCCGCCACTGGACCTTAAACCCCGCGGTAAGCCCCTCAGACACAAACAGGTCTTTTAGACGCATATACATCGGTGGTGTCATAAAAACCCCATTAAAAAAGGCCGCCGTGGCGACCTATTTTGTTATTTCCGTCCATGGTTCTCATGGTATCCATACCTTGATTCGGCTTCTTTTCTTACAGCGAAAGCCTCTTCTACGCTTTGGTATACCCCCAAGTGAACCCGTCTTCCGTTCACCTGAATGTAACTCCTGAAACCACTATTACATTTAGCCACGCCAACGCACCCGCTGGTACTAGTGATTCGTAGCTTCTGGTTTTGGCAGTTTTCGGATGAGCTGACGACTCTGAGGTTTTCGATTCTGTTATCCTGCCTATTCCCATTGACATGATCTATAAGGGAGTGAGGATATTCACCATAATATAAAGCCCAAATAATCCGGTGAGCTTTATATAATTTATTTCGCATCCCTATGTGAATGTATTGTTGATTATTGGGAGAGCCCGCTGGTTTTCCAGCAAATCGCTTATTCCATGTTGCACAGGATTGGCTTGTCATGAAGTGTTCTAAAGGCCGAGCTTTCCAATAAAGAACACCATTCTCAGCATCATAGGATAAGCACTCTCTCCAGAAATCAATAGGAATGTTATCGTTGCATTTCATATAAACCTCGTAGCAGGTTCCGTAGATGGTTGGTGCGCCAGAGCGGTCTACGTTCCGCCTTTTCGGGAGCTACCCTAGGCGCTTATAAATTATACCAAAATCAAAGCGACAATTCTTTTTTTATCACCATATCTATGGCGCCTTTCGTATCCTCAAACCCTTTGGAAAGAAATTCTTTCCTTGCTGTTGCTCGCCTAAAGTTTTGAGGAATGTTTGGGTCATGCACGTAGGTAGCATAAGACGCGGAATAACCAACGCGCCCGGTTACCCTGGTGCCGTTAGCCATGATTTCGCGGAACTGGCTGTTGATGAGCGTCGACGTATCGATCGGGGTGTAAAGTGCTGCCTGCGCACTGCCGATAAGCATCGCAGACTGGATTGCTCGCACGACTTTACGTCCCTGGACGTCTTTGATGATGCGATCGAGGTTGGCCTTGGCCTGGCGGATGCCGCGAACTTTAGCGCCCATAATCAGACTCCCGTAATCAGTGCGAAATCGTCCGCCAGTCGCTCGAACGTATCTGCGAACTGGACGATCTGCCGAATCTCATCGGCCTCATCCGGCGGTGCTGCATCGGTCGAAGCGCCAATCAGGATGTAATCTCCCTCCCGCGCCGTTGCGTACTCGGTCCATATCGTGTTTTTAACAACGAGCTCCCGGCCAAGGTCACCGATTTTTGCAGAGAGTCCGCCCTGGTAGTCGCAGAGGATAGCCATCGGCGCTTCCCACCCATACGGCTGACCTCCACCGTCGGTATCGCTACCGTCGGCATCGCGTATGCGCCGCCAGACTGTCGCCGTCGCGGTGAATGACCAATTAGCTACCGAAGACATCAGTCATCCCTCCATCGCAGCACAACGGCGTCTGTGGCGCGTATGCGGTCGCAGTTGATGTACCACTCACCATTGCTTTTCACGTACGCCGTCGTTTGTTGGCCTGTATCGGTGATCACCCACACCCGGGTAAACGTCCGCGGCAGCCGTTGCTGAACTGAAACCCACGCCATTAGCAGCCCCCGACCACCAGAAACAGGCCCACACTGTTGCCGGCGCTGATCGGTAGTTCACTGGTGCAGCCGCTGGTATCCAGTTTCGCCAGCGAGTCACGCAGCCAGGTAATGCCGTCGTCACCGTAGTCGAACGAGCGCGACGCTCCTGATGGCGCCCCCTGCGATTTTATTCGCCTGGCGCCGGATGACGTCGCCATGAGCGCAGCGGCATACATCAGGATGAGCTTTGCCGTGCAGTCGTCATATCCCGCACCATCAAGGCACGGGATAATCTTGTTCACCACGCAGAGAATCGAATCGAGCAGAGCGGCCGGGATGGAGTAACCCAATTCACCGAGGAACGCCTGCACGTCTGCCGCTGTGATTGGGTCAGCCATGGTTATTTCGCCTTTTTCTTCAGCTCGTCGATTTGTTTCTGAGCCTCGTCGAGTTCAGCCTGCAGCTTGGCATTACCAGCGGTTAGCGATTCTACTTTGCCGTTAGCCTCGTCGAGGTCAGCCTGCAGCTTTTGCAGATCGGCCGGGGTCGCTACCTCCAGCATCTGATCTCCCACGGGGATTGCCTTACCAACCAGCCAAAGCGGGAGAGTTTCACCTTTGTAAACTTCGCCCTTTTTAAGTTCGTGGCTGTCATGGGTGAGCAGCCATTGTTGTTCTTTACCAGCCATGCGGCCTCCGTAAAAAAGATGGGGCCGAAGCCCCACAGGTTATGCTTTGGTCAGCTGAACGTAACCAGCCTGGCCATTTGCATCGTGTTTGAACTGCGGAGCCGCGGCGGCCAGAACCGAGAAGACATAATCATCTTCCGGGTTAAGGCGTGCTTTCGGACGCATGGTCATCGGCATGCCATTCAGGATCTGAACGACGTCAGGGCGTTTAACAACGCCAAGCAGTTCATCGGTCGGAACTCTGGAGGCCGGAACCAGCGCGGCCACGCCTGGAATTTCCATGATGCGGGACAGGATGGTCTTCGGATAGTTCGCGGCATAGTCGTTAACCGATGCGTAGAACCAGTCTTTGTAGTTCAGGTAGATCGTCACCGGTGCATAGAAGTTTTCGTTATGCAGCAGGTTAATCAGGTCGGAGATTGCCGCAACCCACTGCGCGCCGCTGGCACCGTTCAGGGTCAGGCCGTGAGTTCCGGTTCCGCGGTTAGGGGCAGTACGCAGTCCATAAATGGTCGCGCCTCCGACGTTGATGTTTGGCTCGCCGTTCAGCACCATGTCTTCCAGCTTCTCAGCGACTTTGCGCTGATGGTTGGAAAGAGCGTCACTGTCCAGCGAATAACCTTCAGTCTGAGCAGCCAGCATCTGGCGCCAGCCGAATGTCAGCTCACTGTCGATGATAGGCAGCGGCGTACCTTCGTAATCCATGACAGGCTGATCACCCTTCGCCTTGCCGCGTCCATCCAGGCTGATGTTTACATCGCCGGAATCGGACAGGGTCATGAAGTAATGGACGATCTTACCGAGCGCCATAGGGCGGGAAACGCTGGCAGCCAGGTCGTTAAACACTGACAGCACGTCACGCTGTACGGTGATAGCCGAGCGGTCCCATTCGCCCCAGACGTCTTTCGGTAGCACGGAGGCGTTACCGACAAGCTCATCAAACGCAATGAACTGACCGTTCGCATCGTTGACTGCAAAGCCATGCTGTGCAGCCATATTGCGCTGCATCATGTCCCAGCGACGGCGGGCATTGAGAATCAGCTTTTGCTGCTGTGGAGTAAACTTTAACATTCTTGTTTTCCTTATGCCTTGGCGTACGGAGTGGAGAGGATCACCACGTCGGCGAAACCTTCCGCCGCCAGAGTGCGCCCTGCTTTTTCGTCGAACGTTGCGACGACCTGGTTGCCGGTTGCGGCCGCTTTGAATACGCCGCCGATACCAATGGTCAGCTCCTGGCCTACCGTATAGGCTGCTGCTGCCAGGCGAACGTTGTATTCCTGCTCCCCCTCCACGCGATATGCCACACCAGTCTCGTTAGCTGCGTAGGCAGTAGTAATCGCCTGACCGATGAAGCGCCGATTTCCGAGGATGAACCAGCGGCCGGTAGTGTCTGCAGATGCCGCCAACTTGCCGGAAGCGATTTTTACGGCAACACCCGGATTAAGAGCAGATGCGACAGGAAGGTTGATGGTTTCCGGCTCACGCTCGACCGGGCCACGATAGATGACGTTAGCCATTATTTTTTCTCCTGATCGATGCCAGCGTTGAGGTCATAGTCTTTCCACTGGTCATTTTCAGCATTGGCCTGCTGGAAAGATGGGTTCAAACCTGTGCTGGTTTGGCACTGTGCATACATGTCGTTCAGCGCTTCGCCGGCCAGCGAGTTGATCGCCGCTTCGGTCATGAACGGGAATTTCGCTTTGACCGCTTCACGCTTGGTCTTGAGGTCTTTTTCAGCGTTGGCCTGCAGCTGAGTTTTCAGCGTGCTGATCTCGTCAGTCAGCGGCTTAATTGCCAGATTTACTGCCGCAGTAATCGCGTCAGAGTTAATCTGAGTACCCGGCTGGTCGCCTGCTTTCTTCTGAACCTGCTGGTTATAGGCATCCCAGACCTGATCGTCGGTCAGCCCCTCGGTTTTAACGCCTGCGGCATTGAGCGCGGCGATCATCTTCTCTTTCATCGGGTTTGTTTCTCCGTTGGTTTTGACTTCGTACTCAGTGGGTTTGCGCACGACCTCTACTGGATCGCCGACCAGCGTGACTGTGCTGTCGTCGATGAGGTATTTTTGCTGGAAGAGCTTATTGCCCTCTTCGAAAATGAATTTGTCGGGCCATACGGTCACGACATAGCGATAAACATCGCTGCCTGACGGCGCGCGAATGGCTTCCCGCAGCATCTGGTAGATTTCATCGAATGAGGCATCTGAGTTGTGGGTGAGGAAGAACTTCACTTTGTTCAGCAGGCCATCTTTGAGGCTATTTGCCGCATCAACGAGGCTTGCAGTCTCGACTTCGCCTTCCTGACCATCGGCATTCACGAACATGCCGACTCCTTCCTCTGGAGTGCCGGCGCCCGGCTCATCGAGCAGGATAGCGATATGGTCGAACTGCATATTGCGAGCGATCCATGAGTACTTCTTCTGCTTCGACTCGCCTGATTTTCTCTCTTTGTTCGTGAGTAATCCGGTAGACAGGTGGATCGGGTCGGTGTTGGTGCCGGCGATCATCTCATCGAGGCGATTAATCAGACGCTTGCCGTCAGGCTTTGTCTCGGCGACCGCCTTATTGATATAAACGTCCATGACGACCTGGTCGCCAGACTTGCTGACGTTCTGTGCCCATGCACCGACGTGATAGCTGTTAATGGCCCGCGGGTCATTGGCGCTGACATATTTGCCATCTACCATCGGATGCGGCAGAGGCATCAGCTTGCCTTCCATCGTCTGGTAGCTGTTGTTAATCTCCTCCGCCGGGTAAAGGCCGCCATTCATCACGATGTCATCGACGATCGGGACCGCACCACGAATGAGGTAGTGCTCCTGGCCGTTGATGGTGGTTGTTGAGATGTTTGAGGCGTTGATGGCGAGGGATTTAACGTGGATGCTGGATAGCTTCACGTTTCGTCCTCATTGGTGGATTTCAGACAATAAAAAAGGCCGCCGTGGCGACCTATTTAATGTGTTTAAACTCCCATCGGAATGAGCTGTAAATGTATTCACCGCCCTCTTCCCTGTCGGTCAGTTTGGCAGTAATTTCGAACTGACTCCCTATTGGGTACAACTTCAAGTCTGACAACTTTTTGGAACATTCGACAGCGAGTGATGGACTTGCCCATTGTCCAGGTATTGGCCTGATATGAACCTTACCTTTTCTACCAGAGGTACTGGCTGGGTAGTAGCTCTCAACAATCAACTTACGATACGGCTCATCAGGTTTTGCCATAAAAACCTCCGCAAAACCTCCTTGTATCATGCAGCCTCTGCCAATTTCCACTGATCTCGCTCTTTATTCAACTTCTCCGCGAGACCTTCGTTAAAAATGCTGCCGTCGTCGTTAAGCAGCACCGGAATCTGGCTGCAGTAGCAGTTGTACCGGTTGCCGTTCTCGGCGTAGAAGTCTCGCACCTGCTCGGTGGTGTAGACCTTTCCGTGACGGCTGGCGTGCCAGCTGCGCGTCGTCGGTTTGAGCGCCGACAGCCACAGCAGGCCGGTATTCAGGCCAAGACGATCCGCAGCCCAGTCCGTTTCGTTCCATTGAGCCTGGCGCAGCGCACCGACCTGCTCAGTCTGAGCGATAGTCTTTGCGCGGCCCATAGAGACATCAAGGCGCTTGCTTATCACCTGCGCCGTTTCGCGGGGATTCACACCGCGCCCAACGGCATCCGCGATGATGTTCGCCAGGTCACCGCGCGCCCGGTCAGCTTCCAGCTTCCAGTCGCTATACGTGCTGATGTAGGCACTGGCGATCTGGTTCTGGTATGCAGGGCTGCTTAAAAGCTGCTGAAGCGTCGTCTGGCTGGCGTACACCTGCGACTGCTGCGAGAGGTTGTTGAAGGCCTCCAGCGTTCCGCGCTGCGTCTCAGCGGCGACGTAATCCATCGCCCACAGGCTTTGTTCGCCGCCTTCCAGCAGGTAATCGTCGAGAATAACCTCTACCGCTTCGAGCAGGTCGGCCAGTTCCTGCGCTGACATGTCGTAGATGAACTTGCCAGCGTTGACCTGGTAGAGCGTTGGCTCTGCACCATTAACGTGACACAGGAAATGCCAGTTGTGGCTGTTAACCTCTCGCTCTCTCCCGGTCAGGCGCTGGTCAAACAGTGCTTTCAGAGCACGCTTGATGCCGACATAACGGTCCTCGATATCCCGGAACATCGCGCTGACCTGCTTCGCTGATCGAGTCGGGTCAACCTTGCTGCGCGGAACTATCGGCAGCCCCACCTTTGCCGTCTGCTCCGGTGTCATCGGCCAGTGGATCATCGGTTGTCACCTTGTCATTCGGGTTAGGTGGTTGCTTTGGCTCAGGCAGAGGGTCGAGGCCTACAATCTCGCGTAGTTCGTTGGCCGTGAATGGCGGCTCGCCACCATAGAAGCCCGACGTTTTCTGGACGATATCAGCCAGTTTCGAAGCGTTCTCGATTTTCTCCTTCTCTCCGGGAGCCAGCAGGTCGGTCCATGAAATGGTGACCTCTCCATTTGTCGGCGGATCGATAATGCCCAGCGTCCAGAAGCGCTCCAGCAAGGCTGTGATTCGGTCAGTAAGGAAGCCGTTGCGGCGGGTATTGCGGCGAATGGCCCAGTCGGTTTTATCCTCATCGCTCGCCAGGCGCCCGGTCTGCTGTCCAAACAGGATGGTGAAAGGGATTTGCACTGATGCCGCCAGTTCGTTCGCGGTGACCTCCCACGTCGGCCCCGGGTCGCCGGGTGTCACGCTCAGAACGTGCATCTGCCCGGCCTGCATGACCGCCGCCGCATCGGTGCCGCGGTTAAGCTTGTTGACCTTATCGCCCATCGCTTCGCCGAGGTCAGCATAACCAGCTTTCTTCGCCAGATCGGACAGCGTAGCCATGTCTGTTTCTTTGCTGAACTCGACCGCGATCTGCCGGCTGGCATTCTTCAGGAAGCCCTCAGCACCACCGCCGGAAATCTTCTCAAGGTCGAGTCCTTTGTTGTATCCGGCCTCAAGCAGGGGGATACCCGACAGAACGTTGTCATCCTCTGAGCCTTCGCAGAACAGGATCACCCTGCTCGGATGCACTGGCTCGCCGCGAGTCGGTCCGACGAAAGCCTCGTCTCCAACCGGCTGCTCGTTGAAGTTGAACATCTTCGGCTGGCCGAACGTCTCGGACTGGCGATCGTTATCCCATTCGGCAACCGTCAACTGCGGCTCCCATACAGGGATCAGCTTAACCAGCGCTGCCTCGCCGAGACTCCTTACAAGGGAAGTGTCGACTTCCTCATTCCATGGCCGGTTATCTTTGATCTGCAGTAACAGCGCGGAGTAGCGCCCCACCATATTGCGGCGATCGGCATCCTTCACCTTCGGCCACAACTTCTTCATGAACTTGGTTACTTTCTTTTCCCAGGCGTTTGTTTTCTCCGCCTCCTGCGCTTCATCACCGTCAACGATTACCGGATAGTCCTGCCAGCATCCATCCAGAAGACGATGCACCACAGCGAATCCTGCGGCGTTACGGCGGTACATGTTGTAGAAGTCGTTAAAGGTGATCGTGCGCGGGTAGCCAAACTCCTGATAGAGCGTAGGGCGCTTGGTGTTGCCACCGCCGATACCGATGGCGTTAAGGTAATTAGCTCGCCGCATTTCAGTGGCGAGATTGTTCACAGCCAGTTGAAGGCCGTTATCTTGTTCGCTCACTGGCGATGCTCCTTAGAAGAATACTGTGCCGACCTGCTTGCGGTTGTTCTTCGCCACGGCAAAGTAGCGAAAGCTGTCGGCGCCGTGCGATGTGAAGTCATGAAGGGGCTTGTCTTTCCAGCAGCCGCGCTTGTCGTCCCACTCCTTGCGGTAACCTTCGAGGTGGGAAATGCCAACAGCGCACTTCTCCTCATCGAAAACGCAGGATTTGAGGATTTCACGCACCGACTCGATGCCGGTGTCGATCCCCGCTTTCGGCACAACGCGGAAGTTCATCGAATACATCCGGCCGTCAATCTCGTAGCCCTCGCGCGCCAGCTCTTTGCGAGACTTCGCATCAGCTGCAAACTCGCGGTTCTCGATGTCGTGCGGTCCCCAGTGCTCACCGTACTCATAGCCGCGGTCTTTCAGCACCTTCATGTAGTGCCGAAGCCCTTCGCCAGAGTTTTCGTAGTAGTCGATGACGTGGAACTCTTCGCCGACCTCGCGAACGAACCAGATCGCCGTGGAGTCCCCCACACCAATATCCCAGAACGTGTGAACCGGTAGATGTGAGTTGTCCGGGATTTGGCCGATCCGCTTGTTGGTGTAGAGCCAGCGGAATTGTTTGGCGTAGTACGCGCCCTCGACCGACTGCTGGAACGCCTCGGCCGGAATGGTCGGGTATTCGCGCTTCATGTCGTCGCCGAGCGTCTTTTCTTTGGCGTAATACCACGCCTTCTGCCGTTCGTTAACGACTACACCGTGTTTCGCCTCCATCTCAGCGAAGTATTCAAGCAGGCGCGCCGGCAGCGTTTCTACCGGGTCAATTGCGTACTGCGGATTCTTCCACCAGGAGAAGAAGAAAAACTTCCAGTCCAGCGCAGATAACGGCTTTCCCTGTAGTAGCGCTTTCTCTGCCGTCTGGCAGTAATCGAAGAAGTAACCCGCCCGGCCCTCTGCGGTGCTCTCGATAGTTGCGAAACAACCTGTCGATACCGCCTCAAACGCACCAGTGACGATTTCACGGGCTTTATCCGGATACTTGGCGCATATCTTTCCGAACTCGGAAACGTGCAGGTAACGCAGCGTGCCGCCACGAAATGAGGTGCTTACGTAGAGTGATCCGCCCTTCTTAAAGACCAGCTCACCGGCTGAGTCGTTACTCGCCGGGTTGGCTGCCTTTATCTCGGCCGGCAGCTTATCGTAGGCATATTTCACCTTTTCGCGAAACAGGCGCTTTGCGTCGTTCAGCGTGTGGGCGATCAGCGCGCACTTTGCCGACTCGAACAGAGCAGCGTCGAGCTGGATGATGCACACTTCTGTGGTGAAGCCGAGCTGGCGAGCTTTCAGGATGATGTTGCGGGTGTGAATCCCCTCGAAGTATTCCCGCTGCTCAGGCGTCATCCTGAAGCGAGTCGGCTTGCCTTCTTTGTCGGTGATCCAGTAAAGATTGTTAAGCCGCCAGTCTTTATCAGCTAGCAGCTTGAGATGCTCAGGTTTCATTACGCCCCCTGAGACAGTGAATCCATCAGGTTAGACAGGTCATCAACCGTCTTATTGCCTTCCTCGGTGTCGAGGTTATACGCCTTACGCTCAGCGTTTATCACTTTTATCTGAGCATCGACACCGGCAGTGATCGAGCGAGACATTGAGGCGTGATTGTCTTCCGTAATTTCTGCGTCTTCGAGGAAGTCGCGGAGCTTATTGGTGATGCCGCGCCATGCCGCCAAACTTTCCCGATGAGCCATGACTACAGCGGCCGCCTCATCGGATGCCCGGTCAATAATCTGCTCATCAGTAACCACTGGTGACTGGTTACCGTCTTTGGTTACCGACTTGGTTACCTTGGCTTTCGTTGCCGCCCTGACCTTTTCTGTCAGGTCGCGCTGCCATCCTTCTTTGTTAGCCCTCTTCAGGATGGTGGCGTGGTTAACGCCATGCTTTTCCCCGATGGCCCTTACTGACAATGAACCAGCCCGGTAAGCCGATTCAATGGCCTCCCAATCTGGTGTTGCCATAATTTTGTCCTCGCCTTGACATTATCGAGCCACCTCTGGAAGTGGCTCTGTAATATCCTCACGTGGGGATGAAGACAGGTTTATCCCTTAGTGGGGTTAACAGTCAGCATCTGGCCGGGCAACAGCGCGGCATGCCCACATACAGGCTTCCTGCATTTTGGTACGCGCGATAGCCATGCAGCGCAAAGCTTCTGCTCTATCGGTTTCGGCCTGACTACCTCTCTCGACAACTTCAGCCGTTGTAACCTCTCGTTCTGTATCGAGCAGACTGCAAAAATGCCGGCTGACACCTTTGAGGCGGTTCATCCGCTCAATGTCGCCATCGGTTAATGTGCGGTAGCCTTTTACAGTGCTGCCATCCTGCGGTTTTGCTTCACTCATTTCGTAGCCTTTTCGGTTGGTTTTCAGAATGCCTATTGCTGCACCCTGTGTTCGTAACGGGAAATGGTCTTACCATTTGAGTTCATCACGTAAGCAACCTCACCGGGTTTCAGGAATACATTTTTGTCCATTCCCGATAGCGCGATGCTCTGCTGGTTGGGGTTGAAACCAACACTCAGTCCGAAATGGATTTTTTCGCCACCTCCAGGTGACATCACCTTTACTGTTAACATGCTTCTTCTCCTGCTTCTGGTAATAAAAAGCCCCGCTAATGCGAGGCTCGTTAATGTGGTGACGGATGCATTACCCCGGCGCTACAGGCGATTGATGGGATCGAGTCGATTACGCTCTTCTTCCCGCATAGTCACCTCCTGTTATTTCAGGCACTGCGTGGTGATGTATTCCTGCAGAGCTCTCAGGGCTGTTTGGTCGCTGAGGATTCCGGCCCGGATACCGAGAACGTTTCGTCCAGCAACTGCAGAGAGTTCGACGGTGGCATCATCGCCCACGCTGGCGGCGCCGGCGGTTTGGGTTGCGGCTGACACTGGACACTTGCCTTTGACGAGCACCCGACCACCATTATCAAGCTTGCGCTGCAGAGCATCATTTTCAGCTTTTGCATCGGCTAATTCCTTCGTGTATTTGGCATCGAGCGCTGCGACGTCGCGCTGCCTTACCTGCATATCAGCGATGGCGTCTTTCGCCAGGCTGAGTTGTTCAGTCGCTTTGTCCCGCTGCCTTTTGAACTCGGTCGCGTTGTCGTGGTAGTGACTGGCCAGCCAGCCGAGGCTGACTATCAGGCACATCAGTACGGCGCTGATAACTGCGATTAGCCGGTTCATGGTTGTACTTCGGCTACAACGCCGCCAGCAGCTTTGAATTTTGCGATCAGGTTATCGGCCTTATGCTCAAACTGGCCATAGCCGGCACCGGGTAATGATGCCCAAATATTGCTGCAGCGATCGATAGCCTGCCGAATCTGCCCGTTATCGATGAGCGGAAGCGCGCCACGTTCTTTGATTTGCTGCAGTGCCACCTGGTCCTGTGAGGCTGGGGAGAAGTCTTTCAGTCCAAGCTGTTTCCGGTACGCATCCCACCATTTTGAAAGCAACTGGTAACGCCCGGCGGCGGTAGATTTGATGCCCAGCTTGGGGAGATTAACCAGTTTTCGTGGGTGGTCGCTGTAGTCAGAGAAAAGCGATCCGCCGACAATGACATCATAACCCTTGTTTTTGGTGTTCTGCCCTGGCTTGTCAGTACCCTCTGACCAGGCGAGCATATCCAGAAACGCCCTGCGCTGCTTATTGAGTTCCAGCATCATCAACTCCTGCTTTTCTGGCGGCGAACTTCTTAATCAGGTTGCCGATCGAGTCAGTACCGATGTAGCCAATGAAGACACTGGCGATGTAAGCGAGATTGCTGCTCAGGCCAATGAAGTCGAGAAGGTCGCGGACGAACCAGGCGATCATCGCGCACATGACCGCATCGATCAGCGTCTTCGCCATGGCGCCACCGTTATAGCGGCCCCGCAAATAGGCCATGATGAAAGCCAGTATTGCGCCGATACCCTGCTCCTTAGCTGCCAGCAGAGCGGCGATGAAATCTTGTTTGTAGGGCATTCGCATAAGCCTCACCTCCGTTAATGACGGATGGCGCTGTGTGTGTTTAAAAGGGGTCAGGCCCGTCAGGCTGGATTTAACAACGAAGCGTGTCGATGATGATTCCTGCGGGACCTGATAATAAAAAGGTCAGCGCAATGGCTGACAATGAGGGTACGGCGCTGACCAATCACCTGTTACTAACGAGGTAAATTGATTCAAGTCAACATAATCAATTTTTGATTATAAAGTCGTTTGCGTATAGTCATTTTTTGATTATATTGTTTTCACAGGCAGGCATTCCGCCGCGATTACGAGGGACCGAAAATGACTACAATCACTATCAATACTTATGACCCTGAAGCACGTTTCAATATGGACAAGGACGAAGCCAAGTCTTTCTTTGAGTTCGTAGAAAAGAAAGCCACAGACGCAGGGTTTAATGTTCAGTACGACAGTTGCAACTATGTCGATGAAGAAAGTGAGCGCTTTGTTGAAAAATGCTTTGAGGATTATTAACCAACTATGACGATCGATGAATACGTAGATTATTATTTTAAGGGCAATAAATCAGCGTTTGCCCGTCACATGGAGGTAAACCCTCAACAGGTTACTAAATGGGTTAATGATGGGTGGGTTGTTGACAACCACACGCTCTATAGCCCCCGCCGTAGCGTTCCAGAACTCACTGTTCCTGAAAATGTTAATGGCGGCGGCTCAGCGGGTAACTGACGCATGTAATCTGGTTCAGGGCTCTTGCGCGGCGGGTGTCGACGTGTCGTGCAGCACGTCTCAACCCAAGAGCCCTGACCGGATCGCAGGCATAAAAAAGCCCCGGCGGAATGCCGAGGCTAATTTTACAAACTGGTATGTGACTATCATCTTCATGCCGCCACTTAAAGTTAAGGCAGCATATCAAAGTAGACTCAAATATGACGTATTTAATCCAGTTTTGCAAGACTTGAGTCTAAATTTGTCGCCTTTTGTTGTGAACGTGATCGCGTTACCTGCAAAAGAGAATCGCTATCAAGGCGCCGCAAGGTGGTTTTCATCTCCTCCCACCGCTCTGTAAACGTTTCTGACCAGTTCTTCGGGGTCACTCCGACCAGAGCGGCAAGTTTTTGGTATTCATACGTCTCCCGCCCTGCCAGCTCGGCTTTGACATCCTGCGCGGCCAGCCAGATAAGTTGACGAAGTCGATCGACAGTCTTCTTCGCAATGCGTATGCCGGCCAGCTTCTCGCTGAATTGCTCCCATGCCCACCTGGTGATCGTCTCCTGGTGTTCCCAGCGGATATTGTCGCTGTAGTTCCAGAGCAGCCAGGCTTTCTGATGCTCTTCCAGCGACAGCAGAGCCCGGCGCCAGCTTGCCGTCGAGTACTCAACGGGCAGAACGAGAGCGATTGATGAACCTTTTGCGCGCGACTGCTGCCCGGGGATTGGCGGGCTGGATGGGTTTACCATGCGGCCTGTTACCGGATCGGCTACTTTCTTCCTTCCCCGGCTGCGCGCCGTAGCGGTGAATTGTGCGTTCTCTGCAAAAGCAACCAACTGTCCTTTCGTCGCACCGCTCAGATCCGCGGTGGCCACTATCAGCTGCTGGCGAACATACTCAAGGTACTGGGTATTCATGCTTTCTCTCCTGAAGCCTGATAGATGCGGACGAAATTCTTCAAAATTCGGTAGTCAACCAGTACGGTGCCACGGTGCCGGCATAGACGCAGCTTTTGCCAGCGGTCGCGGATGCGTTCGATAACGTCACGGCTCATGCGGCCTCCTGATGGCGGGCGCGGCGCTTTTCCAGCGCGCGGGCTCTGCGGGTGAATATGGATTTGATTCGCTGCAGGTAGGGAATATCGAACCGGCGCGGCTCGTTATCAGCCTCAAGGCGCTCTACGCGATCCAGGCCAATGCGTTCAATCAGGTGAATGCGATATTCAACAGCGTTGCCGCTCAACTGCCGGTTGCAGCGGGTGCAGGCGGAGTGGACATTGAACACGTTGAATTTCAGGTGCGACGCCGCACCACGGGAACGGTAATGACTGGCGTCAATTGCGCTGCCGGTCAGGTAGTTGCTCTTACCAATAAGCGGGTTTCCGCAGCTCACGCAGGGCTTACCTTCATCACGAATGCGAATATACCGGTTAAAGGCTGACTGAGCCTCTTTATCCCATTGGGCCTTTGTCTTGAATGACTCTCGCTTGGCCCGGCGACGCTGGCGACCTTCCTTTTCGGATTCGCGCTGGCGCTTCACCGCCCTGGCCTTCGCCGCCTCCCGGGCTTTTGCTGTCTGTTTTTTGCCGATCGCGCTGGCGCATTCAAAACTGCATACCACCTGCCCTTCCCGGGCAGGATGGAACCATTCGCGGCAGTGGGCGCATTTACGACGTGCTGGTTTACGCATGTGGCCTCCGTGCTCTCAGGCGTAGCCACTTCTTATCGACCAGGCGGGCTGTGTAGTCTTTCAGGGTCGGGATGTCGGAAGGCTTAACTTCGACCTTGCGCTTGCGGCGCGCCGGCACGCGGAAGATGCCGCGTTCCATTACTTTGGCGAGAAGACATTGCATAGCCATCACCCCGCAAAGCTCAGCAGCTGACTGGCGGCGTTTTCAGCCTCAGCCGGCGAGTGGAATTTGCGACGCAGAATGTAGTTCCAGAGCACATTCAGCACTGATTTGTAGACGCCGTTAAACTGGCTGTCGTCCATGCTGGCGAAGGAGATCGACTTTGCGACACGACGACGGCTGCCGTCAGGCATCTGGTATTCGTCGTAAAAGCCAGCCTGAATGGTTGCCCACTCGCGGAAGGATTCGAAGTGTTTTAGCAGCGCCATATCGCGGGAACGAGAAATACCGACAGAGGAGAGATACATCTCCGCGGCGTTCTGGAGCGCAGCGCGCTGATCGAATTCGGGTGAGAGGAAGTCGATAAACCCGGATATGAGGGTGCGCTCAGCGGGCTCAATGAGTCCACCGGAAGGGGTCCAGTAGTGATACCCGAGAGTCAGAAGCTTGAAGAACTTCTTGTGGAATGCGTAATTCCGGGGCTTGCGGAAATCACCGCAAAGCAGTTGCCCTACGGGGATAAGTTGCAGGTATTCGCTGGTTCCCGGCTCTGCGGGAATCAGTACGTTTTGATAACTCTTCTCAAATTGCAGTGTTTGCGCCATGTGTCCCCACTTGGCGCCGGGGTAAAGTTGTCAGTTGTCCAGACTGACTAAGTAATTATCGCCCTTCCCGGGGATAAATGCAAAATGAGCATATACGAGAAAATCGCTATTTCTTGGCGTTCTGCTCAGCCATTTCCAGATAGCGCGGATCGGATGCGCGGGGAAGTTGGATACTCTGCTCGCGGTAGTAGCGGACGCGCTCCATGAAATACTCGCGTAGGTGTTCTGGTTGCTCTCTGGCCACCACTTCGGCGACAACCGGCATGTTCAGGCGCTCTTTGTAGGCGACGCCGGATGCCGCGAGGTCTACGTTGACCTTATCGCGTTCTTCCTGGCTTTTGGCTGCTATGTTCCACTGTGATATTTTTATTTACTCCTGATTGACACTTCGCCAGCAAAATATAGAATCATAAGTCCAGTGTATTAGAGTATGCGAGCTGTGTCGCTAAGGAGGTAAGCCTTGACCCAGTTTTTGAACTTACCCGCGATATCTGTTAATTAGCCTTTTGGCTGATCAACGAAGATAGTCACCCCGGGCATATATCGAAACCATTATCTCCGGATAACGGATAAGCGGTGACTGAGGGGAAACCCAGATCGTACAGCAAACTGGAGCGCCGGGGTAACCCGGCGTTTTATTTTCTACAATTTTCCTTCTATTCGGACTTTGCGTTCTGCGGGGGATTTAGGCATCAGTCTTCATCCTCATCCCAATCGTCATCTTCCTCATCCTCGTCATCATCGCAGGATGCGAGCAGTGGATTCATTCGCCGCCCTACCTGGCAGGCGTACCCGCGGCGACCGAGATTGTGCAGCACGCCGTAGATTTCGAACATTTCGGTTCGCTCATCACCAATATCAAGCTCACAAGCCAGTGTGTGGCATTCAGTAGCGAGCGCCGATATCTTCTCAAGCAGTTCGACCTTATTCACCTTTCACCTCCTGCGGCACGGCCGGCAGCGGCATCCAGTGTGTTATTTTGTCCTCCCACACAAAGCCAGGAATAAACTGCTCACCATTAAACAACTGCACATCGAAGTCGCAGCCATCAGTAACAAGCCAATCCCCGAGTTCTGGCATCCGCTCGCTTACCGGAATCCATTTACCCGGCACGGTAGCGGGTTCACTACCGGGTGACTGCGGGGCGGCTGCGAGCATGGCTGCGCGGCAGGCGTTCCAGCCCTTCACCTCAGCGATGGCTGCTACTGCATCCACGGCGTACATGCTCAGTGTATTTGGAATTGGTTTTTCCTCCGGCACTACCGGCGCCGGCTGCGCGTGGCGATAGAGCGGCGCTATGTTGCGCTCGAGGTCGGTGATGACGCTCCATATTGGGACTGACTCAACACCTTGTTTCGCCATATCACGATAACTGTCGGCATACGCCAGCACAGGATTGCGATCCGGCTCGCTGTCCGCTACCGGCTGCACTGGCGGCATATCTGGACCTTTGCGAATGGCTTTTGCCAGCTCGATAGGGTCATCGTAAAGCCAGTCTCCGGTGTCAGGGTGATTGGCTTCTGCCAGTCGAGCGGCCCACTCCAGACCGTCTTTGTGTCCCTGTAGGTAGTCGAGAGGCATCTCAACCGTCTCGCTGTCCATTGCGGCCAGCGCCATGCGGGCCAACTCTTTAATCACGGTGCAATTTTCAAGTCCTTCGCAGTCATCCATTAAGAGCCAATCATCATTAAAAATTTTCTGAATTCCTTCTTTGGTCAATATGCTCATGCCGCGCTTCCTTCTGATTTGTTAACGATCACGCCGTCATAAACCTCTTTGAGGTGGCCGCGAAGATCCATGCGACGGAGCGCGCTAAACATGTAATCGCATTCCGCCTGTTTGTTAGCCTGAAATGGCTTGCTGTCCCGGTTAACCCACTCCCAGTTGCCAGGCCAGCCGTGAACCTTCTTAACCCGACCTTTGACCACGTGAAGCAATCCCCAGCCAGGCTGCAAATCCTCAATATTTACGATACCCGGCTCACTAATCATGAAACGCCAGTCTCCCATGCCCTTCTCGGGTTCAACACGGAAAGGTTTCTTGCGGTCGGCCAACAAGTCAGAACGAGAGCATTTAGCCTCAATTAGGCAACTGGCCCCATTGCGAAAGCCGATTGCATCAGCCTGCTCACCGTATGGCGTCCATGCTCGGAACCGGTCATGAAAGGCCACCTTGAAACCGTTGTTTTGCAGAAAACGGCAGGCTATCTGGCAAAGTTCATCGTGTGTAAGCGCCATCACTCAGCCTCCACCTTGATGCCAGCGGCGGTTAGCATTGCCAGCACATCATCAAACTTGAGATATTCCCCTTCATTGTCGCTGTGCATATACCAGTCATCCCAACCATCAGCACCTGGCTGAAGTCGTTGTGGCAACTTCACGGTGACGGTGCGGGACTCCAGCTCGGCGATGCGCTGGCGCAGTGCTGCGATCTCCATCTCTGCAGCATCGGCATAATGGACGTTTTCATGCTCCAGCGGCGGCAGGTCTGGGGTTTTCACGCCAAAGAGCGCCGCCAGCGCTCGATAGTTCTGCTCGCTGTGATAGCGACCTTTACAGCGGACCAGTTTTTCGGCTGCTGCGCGGATAGGTTCAAGCTCAGAAATCAGCTGCTGTCTCTCGCATGACTCCTGTGCCAGACCAGCATTCCATTCCCGCAATCTTTCGATATAGCGATTCGCATTCTCCAGCGCCTCTACCAGCGCATCAACGTAGCCAGCGGCACGAAGGGCAAACTCAGTGATTGATAGCTCAGCGTCAGTTTCTTTCCCGTAGCTTTCGCACTCCGACACAACGGCAAAATAGTCAGAATCAATTTCGTTATCTGCCAGATGGCGTAGCAGGTCGGCTGTCTGCTGCCCGTTTGCAATCAGCAATTCGTTCCGCTGCGCCAGTTCGGTGATATCAGTCATGCTGCATCCTCCAGACCGATTAGCTCGGCAATCTGTGCCAGCGTGTCCTCGCTTTCACCAACCGGTTTATCCATCCAGTCAAACGAAATCAGATGGCCGCGCTCGATAACTCCGATGTTGAAATCGTCGCTATCTACAGTACGGAAACCGTGTGATATGGCTCCATTGCGGGTCTCGTAGTGGATGAGGTCGGATGAATATTCGATACCGTGCCCACCTTCGTTACACCAGGCTCGCCGGATAATTACGATGAATGACTTGCTCATTTGTCTGCCCCCTCGCGCAGCGAAAACTCCCATGCGTATTCGTCAGACGTTGTGAAGTAATCGAGACGATCCATGGTGATTACGCCGTAGCGCCCGCGCTCACCGATGAAGAATTCGCCAATCACATCATCGTTGTGAATTTTATAAGGCTTTCCGATAGCGATTAACGCTACTCCATCCTGCGTGCGCTTTTTAGCTGCCGTGAATGTGATGGTCTTTTCCCGTTCTGCTACACCATCAGCCTTAATCCCGGCTACGATGCGATCGGTGGCGGGGGTTTCGTCTGCAAACGTGTCGCAAATCATATGCAGGTAGCCTTCATTCGTTGGTCTGATACGGTTCATCACCCCAGCGATGAAATACTCCCGGCATTCGCTGATTATTTTTTTTGCCTCCACATTCTCCGCAGCCAGCTGAGCATTTTGGTCTGCCAGCATATTCCCGGTTTTTATGGCGGCATCCAGTGAAGCGCTGCAAATGCGGAACTCTTTCGCCAGCTTCAGGAACTTCTGCTCTCTGATCGACAGCTCGCCTGCGCTCTCCAGGGAGGCGATGAGCTCGTTTACCGTCTGTAATGTGATAGTCATTTGGAGGCTCCTTCGGTAAGCATGGCGATGATTTCTTCCGGGGTCTCTTTCACGTCAATGCGTTCTCCGGAGGTCATTTTCAGAATTGTCACGCCAGCGAAAAACATGCTGACGATGTGACCTGCGGCAACAAATACAGGCTCGTAGACTGTTTCAGGCTCCCAGCCATATTTGCCCTGGCGCTCTACCGTTCCCCTTTGGCTTAATTTGATAAATTTCATGCCTGCGCCCTCCCGTAAACAGCCAGTACCCGCTTCATCACCGGACTGTTGCGGCACTCCTGAAATATTCCGTTGGTGCAGTTGCGCGCGGTTCCGGCCTGCTCTTCCGGTGTCGCCAGGCGATAAGTCACCGTTCGCCAGACCTTACTCACGCGCACAATCTTCCTAGCCCGCTCCAGGTCGATAGCGTTCTTCGTGATGCAGTTGATGGTGATACCACACTCTGCAGACACATCCTTCGCAGTGAAGGTCCGGTGCGTTTCGAGATAACGCAGAATTGCCTGTTTGCCTTTCATGCTGCCCCCTTGGAGCGGTAAGAATCCCAGGTGAATGAGAGCGTGCATCCGCCGCCGTCGCTCATGCGATCAAGAACGCGTTCGCCGATGAATGCAGACAACTCCTCCCTGGTCTGGTTGCTGATCAGGATGGTTGGCTTCATCCGCTCATATCGGGTGTTGATGATTTCGAACATGATCAACTTCTCGGCTTCGCTGCCAAACTGCACACCAACCTCGTCGATAATCAGCAGATCAGGTTTCGTGAAGTAACGGATCACCTCATCCTCAGTGCGGCTTGAACCTTTCGACCAGGTTGACTTGTACTCACGTGCAATTTTCAGCGCCGTGGTAAACACTGCAGAACTCTGGTGTTCTGTGATCGCATGCCGTGCGATAGCCAGTGCCAGGTGATTCTTTCCGGTACCTGGTTTGCCGCACATCACAAGACCGCCACCCTTCTGCAAACGCTCTGGCCAACGGCTTGCATATGCCTGGCACACCTTAAGTGCGCGTTTTGCGTCGTCGTTCACTGGCTCATAGTTCTGCAGCGTGCAGTTTTCGAAGCGCGCCGGGATGTTCAGTCCGTCCAGCAGGCGCTCGATGTTTCTTTTGCGGGCTGCTTCGTTGATGCTAATTCTTTCCGCCTGCAAGCGGCCTAACTCCTCTTTGAGGCATTCAGGGCAGCAGCTTGGGCGCGGGGGAATTTTCACGACAGCGTTTAAGAAATGCCTGGTCCTGCATTCAAAGGGGCCATGCGTTTCGCAGTTCTCGGTGCTGATAGTTAGCTCGATATCTTCATGCTGAACTGGCGGCTGGCTCAGCTCAGCAATACGTTTCTCAAGTTGATTGATTTTTTCATCCAGCGTCATGATTAGTCCCTCGCCCATGCAGGAATTTCAGTCTGGCCGTAGTCTTTGCCAGCAAAGTTCTCAGATACGCGAGACGGAGCGCGGGAAGGCTGCTTAGCGCCTTTCGGCTCAAACAATCCCTGCCAGCCGTTAGCAATGCTCTGGTTGATAATTTCTTCAGGCTGGTATCCGCTGCACTTGCAACGCTCAAGCAGATTGATGGCCTGGGTAACCGTCTGCTGAGACTTGATCGGTTTTTTCAGGTCGCGACGATATGCCACCCATGACGACCAGATTTCTGCAGAAAGCCAGTCAGGCAACTGAACAGCTAACGCATCGAACGAAACCGCCCGGGGGGATTTAGGGGGGTTATTAATATTGTCTTTATTGTCTTTTGTATGTTT